>NZ_CP020696.1 GCF_003611275.1 Sulfitobacter sp. D7 | reverse complement strand
CCAGTGAGTCCGGCAAGAAGAATCTAGATGTAGTGCAAAAGTTATCCACAGCACCTATAGGTGTTGCCACGCAAAAAAATCAGCAAGTCATTGAAATGGATATATTAAATGCAGATCTAACCGAATCGAGCCACCACTCTGTTGAGTTGGCACAATAGTAGCTAACCCCAAGCAACAAATGGCACTTTCGGCCTCCTGCGGAGTTTTCTCCCGGTGAAATTTTTTGGATTCGGGTCAGAAGCTACACCTGATCTTGGCTCGATTCGTACGGCATGAGGCCGAGTCGTTCCGCCCGCTCCAACAGCATTTTCACCGAAGACGGCTACCAGCTGGCGCGTCCGCGCGGGGAGCGTTCGCGCATGGATTCCAGCCGGTCACAGATCGCCTGGAGCGTGATGTCAGGGTCCGCGCCCTTGATGCCAGCGACAATCGCGGGCAGGCGGTCGTCGGTTTCGCGTCGTCCAGCGCGACCAAGCACTTCATTGGGCAGAAACCCGTCGCGCACATAGGCTTTCACTGCGCGCAGAAGTCGGCTTTGCGTCCAGTGGCGGTCGTAGGGCAGGGAGCCATTGATGATCCGAAGCACATCTTCCCAGGCCATATCGGGTCGAAGTCGTCGGACATGTGGCACCCAGTCTTGAGCCGTCTCGTTCAGCCGCTCCATGTAGCCGTCTTGCCGCGCGAGCCGCACCTTGCGTAGCGCCGCTGGATCGCGGGCGCGTAGGCCCGGGTTCCCGCCGACCCGGCCCTTAGTACGGGCACTCGCCAGCCCCGCCTTGGTACGTTCGCGGATCAGCGCCCGCTCAAACTCGGCCGCGGCGCCCAGAACCTGCAGCGTGAACTTGCCTTGCGGGGATCCGGTGTCGATCGGGTCCTGAATGGAACGAAAGAACGCCCCCTTGGCCTCCAACCGTTCGATCACCTCGAGAAGGTGCGACAGAGACCGCGCAAGCCGGTCGATCCGAACGACAACCAGCGTGTCGCCCTTGCTGATGCGCTCCAATACCCGGGCAAGCACCGGCCGCGCGCGATTGCTGCCTGAAGCGTGCTCTTCATGGATCTCGACGCATCCCGTAGCTTGCAGGGCCTCAGACTGGGGCAGGGGGGTCTGATCCTCAGCGGAAACGCGGGCGTAGCCTATCAGGGGCATGAAAACAGGCCGTTTGCAATTTCAGGTATCGCTACTAAACGACCGATTGTAAACGGATGCAAGGTTGCTCTCTGTGTCGCTGTTCAGCAGATGTCGCGTTTAATTCCCGATTTCAATTGAAGCAGTAAGCTGAAACTGAAGCGTTGGAATTTCAGCTTAGCGCTTCACCAGTGCGCCAAGTTTCCCGAGCTTCACAGCCCTGCGGCTTTGGTCAGGTTCACCCTGAACCTGTCGCGCCTGCGCTGGTAGCGCCGGGTCATCTCGGCGGACGCATGGCCGAGCTGTTTCTGCACGTAGCGTTCATCGACTTCCGCCGACGAGGCGAGCCCGGCACGTAAGGAATGGCCGGAGAACATTGCCAGCCGTTTTGCCTCTGGCAGATCAGATCTGACGCCACTCTTCAGAACGGTCGCCTTGATCAGCCGGGCGACGTGCTTATCGGAAAGGCGGGTCACGAGGGCACGTTTGCCGTCCCGTGAGGTGCGCACGAAGACCGGGCCAAAGTCGATCTTGGCAAAGTGTAGCCATTGTTCCAGCGCGTGGACGGGACAGGTCTGGTCGCTTGAGCCACGCCCGACCTCGACCTCGCGCCAGCCGGTCTTGGCATTGAGGGTAAGCAGGGCGCCGCCATCGAAGACCTCGACCCAGCCGCCGGAGTCCGGTGTATCGTCCTTGTGCACATCGAGGCAGACCACCTCCGAACGGCGCAGGCCACCTGCATAGCCCAGAAGCAAGATCGCCCGGTCTCGGAGCCCGCGGAGATCGTAGGGCAGGGCGGCCACCATTGCCTGGATGTCCTCAGGCAGGATCGCTTCCTTCTGGACCGGCGGGCGCGCATGCTTGCGTTTGATCCCGGCCAAAACCGTGGCGATGTGGCGGTTCTTGCGATCAAGAGTGAACCCGCGCTGCCTGTAGTTCCAGGCAAGCCCCGAAAGACGACGCTCAATCGTGGAAACCGAGAGGGCAGGGGCCTTCCCACCCGGTGCAGCCAGATCAGCCAGATAAAGCCCGACCATCTCGGGCGAGGGGGGCAGAGGTTCCGTGCCTTTCAGTCGGCACCAGCGGGTGAAGTGTTTCCAGTCGGCCGCGTAGGCCTTGTTCGTGTTCCCAGCCGTCGAGGCCTCAGCGTAGTCCCGGGCGGTATCGATCAGCCGGTCGAGCGCGCCGGAACTGGCCACATTGGCGGGCAGGGCGATTGAGGCTCGGTCCCGAGAGGTTCTCTCGTCGTGTTCGTCACCGTTCAACGAGTCATAGGACGCTGAGCTCGAAATCTCGGACTCTGACCCGCCCGAACCCTCGATTTTGGTGCTGCTATTTGTGAGACTACCCATGTTTTTGAGCATATCATTTTTACGTCCGATAACGCAAGGTTATTGGACATAGAGAAGACCGGCAGGGTGGGGCGGTTTATGCATCATATTATGGACGAAAGCGCCGTGGGAGATTAGGGTTGTGGCATGACATATCCGCCCGCCACCATCTCTGACGACCTGAGCACCCTACCGCAGCTTCCCGCCTGGGTCACCTCTGGACGTGCAGAAACCGTTGAAACTGTGGCCTTTCGGTCGGGTTCGGCGCTGACGCTGCTCGACCAACTGATCAACAATGAGCGGCATGGCGTGCCCGTGAAACTGTTCGCCAACCGGCTGGCGCTGAGCGCGGCAACCGCGACCTCGAAACTGGAAGGGCGGCTGGCACGGGAGGGCGATATTCGCGATGCCTACCATCTGACACCGCCGGGTGAGGCGCGGGGGCCGGACGGCGATCTTCTGGCCTTCTGGCGTGACGCGGTGCGGCTTCGGCTGAACACACCCGGCGAGATCGCAGCCCTGATCGGTCCAGACATTGCGGCGGATGCGGCCGGGTGGTTGGGCGCGGGGCAAGACCGGGCCCGGACCCATGGGCCGCTGGCGGGCTGCGAGGCTGTCCTTCGCGCCGTACTGGGCGCTGATGATCGGGCGGAACGGGTCGCCTGCCTGCTCTCGGATGTTGTCCTGGCGCGGGCGCTGAACTGGACGATGGTTCTACCGGTTTCCGCGCAGCGTCTCACCAAGAGCGTGCTGCGCGATCTGGCGGCGGGTAAACAGGGGGCCGGGCTGGCGGTTCAGGTGCGGATTCTTGAGACCGTCGAGGAGACGATCCGGCTGGCGCGGGACCTCGCCCGCCGTGCGGAAGCGCTTCGCGCCGTGGCGCCGAAGCTGCGGGCAAAGGGATCAAGCGCGGCCGTCGAGCTGTTCCTGACCGAAGATGCGGTCGCCCCGGCGTCGATGCTATCGCCGCGCATCCGGGGGACGTCGATCCCCATGACCGACCGCGCCGCGCGCCGGTTGTGCGACCGGCTGGTCGAATTGGGCGTGGCGCGGGAACTGACCGGGCGGGCGAGTTTCCGGCTGTACGGGATCGGGTCATGACGACCCCGACCCGGAAGCGGAAACTGGCAGAGGAGGGCGACGCCGTCTTTGACCGGGAGCTCGATGATCTGCCGCAGGAGCTGCGCTGGCGCGAATGGATGGGGCGGATCGAGGCGGTGCTGTTCGCCAGCGCCGCGCCGGTCGGCCGTGAGGATCTGGCGCGTGTGGTGGGGCAGGGGGCCTCGGTCGAGATGCTGATCGAGGACATTCGGGCCGAGCTAACCGGCCGCCCCTATGAGCTGGCCCAGGTGGCGGGCGGCTGGATGTTCCGGACGCGGACCCGGTTTGCCGAGGCTATCAAGGTTGCCGCCGACCTTGCGGACCAGTCGCTTGCCTTCACCGAGATGGAGATGGGGGTGCTCTGCGCCATCGCCTATCACCAGCCGATCGACCGGGCCGGTCTGGCGGATATCTTTGGCAAGGAGATCAGCCGCGACCTGCTGGCCCGGCTGCGCTACAAGGACCTGATCGCGAGCGGGCCAAGGTCGCCGCGGCCGGGGGCGCCGCATACCTTCGTGACGACGCAGACGTTCCTGGTGACCTTCGATCTGGAAAGCTTGCGTGACCTGCCGGAGCTGGAGCTGGTTCAACACCCGGACTAACCGGCTTCGCTCAAGCTAATTGCCATGTCCTACATGTTGTAGTCTGCGGCTTACGAAACGCTGATTGAAGTGCTATCTCTGTCATATGGAAGGTATGGGTCATAGGCGTGAACAAGAAGATTACTGCCAGTCAGCGGATTGGCGAAATCGGGGAGAAGGCGGCAAATCTTCAATTCTTGCGAATTGGGTTCCAATTCGATGGGCGTTCACGGCTGGAAGCAGGTATCGACGGCATCGCTGAGGTGATGGACGATGATCAACCGACAGCGAAGATGATTGCCGTGCAGGTTAAGGCTACTGAGAGCGGCAGCTATGCCGGAGAGACAGATGCCGGGTTCACCTATCGTGTCCGCGCTTCGGATTTTGAGTACTGGCGCGGCTCCAACCTCCCCGTAATTCTCGTTCTCTACAGGCAATCGGATGACACGTTCTTCTGGAAGTCGCTCGAAAACCTCGTTGGTGAGGCCGAACGCACATTGCAGTTCGACAAGGAGCGCGACGTCTTGGACGGACGTGCGAAAGATCGCCTCGCCGCCCTGACCGTCGCCAAGCAAGGACACGGTTACTACGTCCCTCCACTTGGGGGAGGGGAGGAAGCGATCATCAACATGGTGCCATTGCAGCTTCCTGAGGAAATCTTCGTCGCACAGACTCAGCTCTCCACCCAGAAGGCGCTCGCCCGGATGAACAAGGTCCGGGAAGGCCAGCGGTACGATTGGATGATCGATGAAACCTCGCTTTGGACATTCTGCGACCCACTAACCACACCCGTTCGCGACCTGGTCGAACGGGATCAGGTCGAACGGATCGAAACCGATTTTCTGGCACAACACGACGCAGTGGATCAGCAATATAAATTTGCGGGTCTGTTGCGACATACTCTGGGCCATGACTTTCGGGATTTGCTTGGATGGGACCGAAAGAAAAAACAGTTCTACTTCTTGCCAACACCTGGAGTCGTGGCGCGCAGGTTTCGCTATCTTGGTGCAAAGCAGAAGACACAGGCCGACGTCGTCAGCGTTTATCAGAAGTCGAAGGGGGAGGGGCCCATCGACTATGTACGGCACCATTCATTCCTTCCCCGGTTCGAACGCTTGGCGGACCAATGGTACCTGATCGTAAACCCATCCTACTACTTCACTTCGGATGGAGAACGCGCGCTCAACTATCCGGATGCCTTGTTGTCCGGGAAGAAGCGCCTCGACACAAACAGCACAGTTCGAGGCCAGGTGATCATGTGGCATCGATTGCTGTCGGGTATGGAATTTGAAGATGCCGGCGAGCTGCTGGCACCCGACACCAAGACGGATCGCATTATCAAGTTTGGTGACCCGCCTTCCATCGAACTGCCAAAGAGCGTGCCGGAGGACGTGTGGGGCGCGAAGGCGCAGAAGCCGTCCGGCTCGAATGAACAAGGCAGCTTCGACCTATGAGCGACTTCAAGACAAAAATCTTCCCGGAGCCTGAACTGGAATTTGGTGACCAACACCATCATCCTGATCCGCGATTGGGGTTGCTACAGGCGGGCCCGCTGCAAACGAACCTGGGGGACGCGATCAAAGTTGGCGTTGTTGGCAGCGCTCTGACCGTCGAAAAATCAGGCGAGTTCCTGAATGCGATCGAAGATGGGTTCGAGGGTAAGACCGAAAAGCACCCGAACCTGCACCCGGACTTCCCTGGGTTGAGAAACCAGAACCCCTATCGGTGCCGGTTTGAAATGGTGGCTGCCGAAGATGGAGTGCTGACGAAAGGTCAGCTCGAGAAGATTGCCAAGGAACCGAGCGATGCGCGTGCTGTGGAGATGGCCGTCGATGCAGTTATGGAGCAATTGGAAAAGCTGGAGGCGCATCATGAACGGCCGGACGTGGTCATGGTTTCGCTCCCTGTCAAGCTGATCGAACGGGTCTGGAGGAACGAGCAGGCGCGCGATGACGAGGTCGTAGAGGACGAAGCGGCCGAGGCGAAAGCTGGTAAGGAAACCTCTCCGAACTTCCGCGGCTTGCTCAAGGCCAGAGCGATGAATCTCAGATTCTCAATTCAGATTGTCTGGGAGGATGTCATCAACCCCGATGCCAAGATCCCTCGCAAGATCAAGGTGAACTCTGACCGCCAAACCCAAGATCGGGCTGATCTCGCATGGAACCTTATGACAACGCTCTACTACAAGGGCAGCGGCAAGGTGCCCTGGCGCAGATTGCCGGAAGAAGGCGAGTTCACCGCCTGTTACATTGGCATCAGCTTCTTCAAGGATGCCGAAACCGACGAGATATGGACCAGTGCTGCGCAAATGTTCGACGAGCGGGGCAGGGGGTTCATTCTTAGAGGCGGTCCTGCGCAGTCAGAGTCGCGGGGTCGCCACCCGTTCCTCACTATCGATGAGGCTCACAAGCTCACCGAGAGCGCCTTGGCCGCCTACAAGTCGGTCCATAGAACGATGCCGGCACGCGTGATCGTCATGAAGACGTCGCGCTTTCGCGAGGACGAGGCCGAGGGTGTTGGCAAGGCGCTCGACGAGGTAGGTGTGGAACTGCGCGATCTCGTTTGGATTCATGAGAGCTATTCAGTCAAGGTGCTGCGCGACGGCGACTTCCCTGTCCTCCGCGGCACCTTCGTTGAACTGGACGGCAATGGGCTGCTCTATACCAACGGCAGCATTCCCTACTATGGGACCTATCCTGGCCTCTATGTCCCGAACCCCCTGTTGCTCTGTCCGCACCCGCAAAGCGAGAGCACGATCGAACAGATTGCGAAGGAAGTTTTCAGCCTCACGAAGGTGAACTGGAACTCGACCCAGATGAACCAACGCTTGCCGATTCCGATCCGAGCAGCCCGTAAGGTTGGTGACGTGTTGAAATACGTTCCCTCGGGGCAAACGGTCAGCAGTGACTATCGGAAGTACATTTAGAAGCTGCACACGGAGCACGCCGTCGGCTCCATGGCTGCTGTTAAGAGCATCTGATTTTCGATCCTCGAAGCTCCCGAGTTTCCAGCGGATCTTTTTTCGGCAAGTGATTTCTCTGGCGTTTGATGTATAAAAGCATATCACACGCTTCTCTTGATATAGAAATCTACATCAATCTTGAAGTCTGCTTCAGCGAGTGATATGTTTGTGCATATCATGGGTGGAAAACGAAGCAGCAAGATAGATCATGGGTTACGCAACAGAGCACATAGCAGAGTCGCTCAAAGCCGCACGGGAACGCAAGGGGCTCTCTCAGCGCGCGCTCAGTGCGAAGGCTGGGGTTCCACAGAGCCACATCTCCAAGATCGAGAACGGGGCGGTCGATCTGCGTCTGTCCAGCCTGGTCGAGCTTGCACGTGTACTTGATCTGGAATTGACTCTGGTCCCGCGCAAGAAGCTGCCTGCCGTTCGGGCGATCATTCGCGGTGATGATGATGGTCACCGTGACGTTCAGAGCGCGCGTAAGGCGACGAACCTATTGCAGCGCATTGATGACCAGATAGCAGCGCTTCCCAGTGAAACGCTCTCTGAGATTGTCGTTCAGGAGTTGCAGCGCCGGGCGCGCGAATTGATGCACTTCAAGCTTTCAGCCGATGATCTTGTTCAGTTGCAAGAAGCCTCTGCTGCCATCCAGGAGTTCCTGAGTGATCCGCGCAACTTGGAAGCGGTCGAGCAGGCGCAGAGCCGGTTGCGCATGTTGCGCAACGCACTCGCCCATGGCGCGGGTGTATCTGCACCATCCTTGCCGCGTCCGGCCTATCGTCTGGACGGCGACGACCGTGGCTGATGTCAGTGTCCTTGAAGGGAATTGTCACGTTAACACGGGTCCGTTGGCAGCGTTGGATATTTTTCGTAGTTGCTACGCATGAGTACGACTGTCAGCTACAAGCGCCACCGTTTTCCGCCAGAGATCATCACGCACGCGGTTTGGCTTTATGTGCGTTTCAACCTCTCCCTACGCGAGGTCGAGGAAATGCTCCTGAACCGTGGCGTCGACGTTTCCTATGAGACGATCCGGCGTTGGGCGGCGAAATTTGCCCCTCAAATTGCCCGGAATTTGCGTCGACGCCAGGCCCGTCCCGGCGATATCTGGCATCTCGATGAGGTTGTGGTAACGATATCGGGGCGGAAGTTCTGGCTCTGGCGCGCGGTCGATCAGAACGGGCTTGTTCTGGAGGAAATCCTGCAATCCAGACGCGACAAGCGTGCCGCAAAGCGTCTTTTGAAGGCGCTGATCAAGCGGTTTGGCTTGCCCAAACGGATCGTCACAGACAAGCTGCGATCCTACGGAGCGGCCAAACGTGAAGTCGCATCCGGTCTCGAACATCGTTCCCACAAGGGCTTGAACAACAGGGCGGAAAACAGCCATCTACCGTTTCGAAAACGAGAGCGTTGCATGCAAGGATTTCGCTCTCCGGGCGGGTTGCAACGGTTTGTAGCCTGCCACACTGCCGTCCGAAACCGTTTCTCAGTTCCCGCCAGCCGCCGTTCCGCAAACGCAACACGCTATCATCGAATCGAAGCCTTCGACGCTTGGAAGGGCGCCGCGAGCATCTGACGCTCTAAAACAGGCCATTTCCTCGGCGCCAGCGAGTTAAGTTGACAACGCCTTGGACACTGATCGACTGGGTGAATCCGGGTCTTCTGGGGTATAGAAAAGAGTTTCAGAAACTGTTTCGCACCCCGATCGAAAAGCATGGTGACGCGGTCGCACAATCGCGTCTCAACCGTCGGCTGCGCCCCTTCATGCTGCGTCGCACCAAGGAGCAGGTCGCAACCGAACTTCCTCCTAAGACCGAAATCCTGGAACGGGTGGAGCTGCCAAAGCCGCAGCAAGCGCTTTATGAAGCCGTACGCAGCACCATGGATGCCCGGGTGCGCGAGGCGATCAGCGCCCGTGGTCTGGCCGCAGCGCAGATTACCGTGCTCGATGCGCTGCTCAAGCTGCGGCAGGTGTGCTGCGACCCGGCGCTGGTCAAGACTGACGCGGCGCGCGCGGTGGCGAACAGCGCCAAACGCTCGCGATTGCGTGAATTGCTGGCCGAGCTTGTGGCCGAGGGTCGCCGCGTTCTGGTGTTTTCGCAATTCGTTGAAATGCTGCGTCTGATCGAAGCGGATCTGGCCGCCGCCGGCATCCCCCATCTGACGTTGACGGGCCAGACGCAAAAGCGTGCCGATGTACTGGAAAGCTTCGCGAAAGGCACTGCGCCGGTTTTCCTGCTTAGCCTGAAAGCCGGTGGTCTTGGGCTGACCTTGACCGAGGCGGATACGGTGATCCTTTATGACCCATGGTGGAACCCAGCTGTGGAGCGTCAGGCCATGGACCGCACCCATCGCATAGGTCAGGACAAACCGGTATTCGTGCATCGTCTGGTCGCCGCAGGCACAGTAGAGGAAAAGATACTTGACATGCAGTCGCGCAAACAGGCGCTGGTCGACGCCTTGTTCGACAAGGATGGGGGACAGGCTGGCCCGTTGCTGGACGAGGCGATACTGGAAGATCTGTTTGCGCCGCTCGGGGTGTGACAGGGGCTCGCCGCCTAGACGTTGCGCCAAAGCATGCGAACGCGGCTCTTCCGGCTTGAGATGTTACCGACCATTTCTGGCAAACGCGCCGAAGGTCCGAAGATTACAGCCCCGCAGCCTTGGTCAGGTTTACGCGGAACCGGTCGCGGCGACGCTGATAGCGGCGGGTCATTTCGGCTGAGGCGTGACCAAGATGCTTTTGGACGTAGCGCTCATCGACTTCGGCAGAGCTCGCGAGACCGGCGCGCAAGGAATGGCCGGAAAACAGCGCCAGGCGCTCTTTTTCGGACAGTTCGGATCGGATGCCGGCGTCGAGGACCGTGCGCTTGATCAGTCGTGCGACATGTTTGTCGTTCAGGCGTGTTTCAGATGCGCACTTGCCATCCCGCGAGGTGCCGACGAAGACAGGGCCGAAGTCGATCTTTGCAAAGTGCAGCCATTGTTCCAGCGCCTGGACCGGGCAGGTTTGATCGCTGGAGCCGCGGCCAATCTCGACCTCGCGCCAGCCGGTCTTCGCGTTGAGCGTGAGCAGGGCGCCTTTGTCGAAGATCTTAATCCAGCCACCAGAATCCGGCGTGTCGTCCTTGTGCACGTCGAGGCTGACGATTTCGGATCGGCGCAGACCCCCCGCGTATCCCAACAGCAGGATCGCGCGGTCCCGCAACCCACGCAGATCGAAGGGAAGGCTGCCCACCATAGCGAGTATATCGTCGGCCATGATTGCTTCTTTCCGAACCGGCGGTCGCGCGTGCCTGCGCTTGATCCCGGCAAGCACGGAGGCGATGTGGCGGTTCTTACGATCAAGGGTGAAGCCGCGCTGAGTGTAGTTCCAGCCAAGGCCAGAAAGACGGCGATCGATTGTCGAGACTGAGAGGGCAGGGGCCTTTCCCGTGGGTGCCGCCAGGTTGGCGAGGTAGAGCCCGATCATCTCGGGTGAAGGCGGCAAAGGGTCCGTTCCCTTCAGTCTGCACCAGCGGGTAAAGTGCGCCCAGTCTTTCGCATAGGCCTTCAGGGTATTCTCAGAGGCCGCCTGCTTTGCATAGCTGCGTGCGGTTTCTACCAGCTGATCGACGGTGCCTGAACCAGCCACATGCGAGGGCAAGGTGATGCTATCACTTTTCTCTTGATCGCCCTCGCCGACGCAAGCATCAAGTTTGTCAGAGGGCGTTGACGTCGATTTCTCGATCTCTGTGTCCATTCTTTCCCCTTAAAATTCGCTGATTTTGAGACTGTGTAGCAGCATATTCCACCAAGTCCGATAATGTAAACTTATTGGACATAATGCATGGCGGCAAGCTGGGGCGGTTTTTTCTTTAATAAATAGCCTAAAGCGCCGCACAGTTGTATGCTTTCCGTATGAATTTTACACAACCGGTTCACATCAGGGACCTTGATGCGCTACCTCGGTTGCCCGGGTGGGTCACCTCCACGCGTTCTGAAACCCTTGAAGATGCGGCTTTTCTGTCCGGCGCGGCCCTGAACCACCTCTATCTTTTTATGACGCGCGACGACGTGCCTGTGGCGTTGATACGTGCGCGCCTGGCCCTGCGCGCGGCGGAAGCTTGCGTCAGGTTTTCAGGCCGGCCAGAGCGGGCAGGGGCGCTACGCGATGCGGTTCATTTCTTGCGCCCCGGGGATCTGCCCGGGCCGGGGGGAGAGGTGTACCTGTCTTGGCAGCGCGCTGTGGCGCGGGTGGTCTCGGTCAGGTCTCTGGGCCGGGCGCTGCCAACTGTCGAGGCAGGCCGGATCGCTGGCTATCTCGACGCGGGGCAGGGGGCACCGGTTTGTCGGGCTGCGACGGTGCTGGAGGCCATGATGGCAACGCGGCAAGAGGGGGCGGCACTTATCCTCGCAGATGCCGCATTGGCGCAGGCGCTTGGTTTGGACCATGTAACGCCTCTCTTGGCAGCTGGGTTGAAGCGCGCGGACCTGCGCAAACGCGGAGATGAGCTGCGCCGCGCCTGTCATCGCGCCGTCGTGGCTTCGGTGGTCGAGACGGCACGCCTTGCTGTTGCTCTTACGCGGCGGGCAAAACATGTGAAAGCGGTTGCGCCGAAGCTGCGCGCCAAAGGGGCAGGGGAAGCCGTCGAAATGTTTCTGACCCGCGATGCCGTCGCAGCAGCAGCGCTGCCTTTGCCACCGCGCGCGGCCCGGCGGCTTTGCGATCGGCTTGTGGATCTGGGGGCGGTACGCGAACTCACCGGCCGGGACACGTTCCGGCTCTACGGGGTATAATATGATTAAACAGTGTTCTGAACCGGAGCTGGACCGCGAGCTGGCCAACCTTCCGCCAGAGCTGCGCTGGCGAGAATGGATGCGACGGATCGAAGCGGTGCTCTTTGCCTCCGCCACCCCTGTTCCGCGCGCGGATCTGGCGCGGGTTGTGGGGAAAGACGCGTCGGTCGATCTGCTCATCGAGGACCTGGCCGCCGAGCTGGAGGGGCGCGCATTTGAAGTCGCTAAGGTGGCGGGGGGCTGGATGATGCGCACGCGCTCTGCCTATGCCCCCGCGATCCGCGCGGCGGCGGATCTCGGCGAACAACTGTTGGACTTAAATGAACTCGACCTCGTTGTGCTGGCGGCGATCGCTTACCACCAACCGATCACTCGTGACGGGCTGAAGGATATTTTCGGCAAAGAGATCAGCCGCGATTTGATCGGGCGGCTGCGTGGGCGTGATTTGATTGGAACGGGCCCGCGGAGCCCGCAGCGGGGGGCGCCATATTCATTTGTGACGACAGAACAGTTTTTGGTCGCGTTTGACCTTGAGAGCTTGAGGGATCTTCCGGACAGGGAACAGCTACAGGATGTAGGGGGCACTGAGGTGTGGCGCGGTTATGGTTAGGGGTCGCTAGGCTGATTACGCCATTTACGGCCCTCCAGAAGCAGATGGCACTCTCCTTGAGAGCTCGGATCGCCGCTAGAGAATTGACCTCAATGATCCCCGCGCCACCATCCGGGGCGAAAGCCGCATGTCGCGCGGCGCACCTTCTGCCTCACCAATTCGCGCCAGCAAAAAACGAGCAGCGGCGCGCCCTAATTTACGTCGTGGCTGGGCAATTGCATCAATCCCTGGGCCTACAAACGTCATCCAGTCAAGATCATCAAAACAGACAAGCGATAGGTCACGCGGTATTTCTAGCCCCTTGGCGGAAATCGCAGACATAGTCCCCACTGACATCAAGCCATCCGCACAAAACAATGCCGTCGGCCGTGCGTTTTCATTCAGCGCGGCCAAGGCCGCCTTTTGTGCGGCGAGCGCAGAATGCCCTTCCGCGGCTAGAATTAAGTTAGGGTCAACCTCCAACCCGAAGGCGCGATGTGCCTCCAAATATCCTGCAAGACGCTGCCAGCTCGTAGAGAGCAGTTGCAGCCCCTCGGGAGGCTGGTCTTTAGCAGATGCTAAAAACCCCCTCAGCCGACTTTCATCCGCCGCCAGCTCCGCGATAATGCCCACCCGGCGATGGCCCGCCAGCAAGAGACGCCTGACAGCGTCGCGCGAACTTTTGATGTTTTCCACGGCCACTGTGTCGACGCGCAGCCCCTTCACCTTTCGGTCGATCAGAGCCATTGGCATTCCGGCCTTCACCGCCGCGCGCAGATGCGGGGAGTCGGTAACGTCGCAGGGCGATACGATTAACCCATCCACCTGATTTTCTCGCAGCAACTTGGTGGCAGCAACTTCGCGATCCAGCGTTTCGTCGCTGTTGGTGATCAGCATGCCAAGACCATGGCCCTCCACGACATCCGAAATTCCGCGCAGGACAGCAGCGTAGAAGGGGCTGGAAATGTCGCCGGCGATAACCCCTATAGTCCGTGTCTGACCTGTGATCAGACCACGGGCGATTTTATTTGGCTGGTAGCCAAGTTTCGCCGCAACAGCGAGCACTCGTTCTTTGGTTTTTTCCCCCACATAACCATACTGGCCAAGGACGCGACTGGCTGTTGCAGTGCTGACACCCGCCCCTTTCGCGACCTCGACTATGGTGATTTTCTGGGTCTTCATATAATCCTTGCTCGCAACCGCTCCCCTTAAGCTAGACGAAGTTGACGGGAGCATACACAGGTCAATTCTGCGTCTCTCATGCCAGGCGGTGCTTCAAAGCGATTGCAGCAAACAGATCAAGATGTCCCCCTCCGACGTTCTTGAACACCGTGATCTCTTCTTCTGTTTGCCTGCCGGGGCGGTCACCTTGGGCCAGTTCGTAAAAATCAGCTTTGACATCTCCCCAGGTGATCACACCTCGGTCGACAGGCCGGGAAAGCTCACCATTTCCTTTCATCCCCTCGCGGCAATCCACAAAGACAGTGCCTCGCGCCATAGCCGCATCATCGGCTTCCCGCATGTCGGGTCGATAGGCCCCCACAAGATCAAGATGCGCGCCAGGCTTCAAAAGCTCGCCCTTTACCAGTGGTTCCTGGGCCATGGTCGCACAAGAAATAATATCCGCCCGTGCCACAGCGCTGTCTAAGTCCCGCGCAACACCCACGTCCACGCCTGGCACTTCAAGCCGTTCTATCAGCGCTTCCGCCCGTTCTTGGGTGCGGTTCCAGACCCGGATTTTCCGCAGTGAGGGACGTGCGGCGAGATGGGCCTGCACCAGATGAGGCGCAAGCCCGCCTGCGCCCACCATAAGCAATGTTTCACTGTCTTCGCGCGACAAAAGCCGGGCCCCCAAGCCGGAATCGGCGGCCGTTTTGCGAAAGGTCATCGCCTCTCCATCAGCGACCAGTTGCGGGGCCCCTGTACCAGGGTCAAACAATGCCACGAGCCCTTGAACAGAGGCTTGCGGCGGCTCAAGAGACAGGTTTTCCGGAAACACCCCGACCATTTTGACCGCGATGCCTTTGGCGCGTTTCCAACCCACCAGCGTTACAAAGAGATTTTCTCCTCCGCCCGGTTCGTTGCTGACCATATGTTCTGCTGTGGGCGGTGCATCTCTATGGGCCGCTTGCAAGGCATCCATCAAATAGGGGTAGTCCAGATAACGGTGAACCGTTTCGGCATCAGCAAAGCGCATCGGGTTCTCCTCAATAGTCATTGAGCTTTTTCATATAGCGCCGTGCTTCCATCATCTCATGGTCACGCAGCTCGGCCAGACGGTAAGCAAAACGCCACAGCGTATCGAAGAACACCAATGGCGCCAGTGCCCCGCGGAACATCTCATCCACACCGGTAAAGTCGAACTCAGCCGCATCGAGCACAAGGATGTTTTCCGGGGCGCCAAAGCGCAACAGGAATACTTCCGCGCGATCTTCCAAGGGTCGGGTGTCATCTAAGCCTTTCATTAGAATATAGCAGCGGCTTTGGTCGAGAACCTCGAAAGCACCGTGGAAGAATTCATTGGCATGGATCGGATAGCTGTTGATCCACTGCATCTCCATTAAGACGCAATTGGCGTAGGAGTATGCGGCCCCGTAGCTTGCGCCGCTGGCCATGGTGTAGATCACCTCCTGCTTCGCAAAATGCGGCGCGTATTGGTTAAAACGGGGGGCCAGAACATCTTGCGCTTTGTCGATTACGCTCTGGAGCGCCTCAAGACTATGCATCAGGGCGCCCATATGTTCCACGCCGTCATAGTGCTGCGCAAGCCCAAGTACGATCTGGTAGATGCGAGCATAGTTGCTGTTTTTCGCATCGATTGGCACGCCAGTCGTATAGGGGGCCTCAAAAGATACCAGATGGTCGCTCCCTCGGCCCAAGGGGCTTTGGGGCTCAACGCTTAATGCAATGGTCATCGCGCCTGCCTTGCGTGCGAACTCGGCTGCCGCGACGGTCTCTGCGGTCGTGCCCGTCATTGAACATAGAATGACGATCGAATCGGAGGTGAGCCGCTTTGGCGCGCGGTGGGTAAACTCAGCCGCGTTGTAAACGTCTGACGGTAGGCTGCGCGACAACTGATCCAGCATGAATTTTGCCGGATACATGATCGATAGAGAGCCACCGCAAGCCACGAAGAAAACATGGTCCGTCTTGCTTCCCTCAAGTGCTTTGAGAGCACTGGCGACGTCTGGGTGCGGAGAAAGGGTCTCGGTCATTGGCAAGGTCCATTAGCTAAAATTTGGCCTGGGAAGCGTATCTCTTGACAGCGCGAACAGGATTGTGTGAACGTTCTCACATGAGAATTAAAAGCGCAACCTCTCCTCGACTGATCGCTTTTGGCGACAATGACGTGGACTGCTATGAAACCACTGGCATGATGTATCCTGGGGGCAATGCATTGAATGTTGCCGTCTTTGCGCGCCGCGCAGGGGCCGATGCAGCCTTTATTGGCGCGATGGGTGATGACCCCGCGGGGGACCATATGCGCGCCGCGCTACGCGCTGAGGATGTGGATATTTCGCGCTTGCGGACCGGGGCCGGGCGCAGTGCGCATTGCATGATCCGCAATTCCCCAACAGGCGAACGGGAATTTCTTTCCGCCGACCTAGGCGTCTCAATTATCGCGCCTGAGCCAGAGGATCTGCAAATGATCACAAACGCTCATGCCGTCCATACCGGTCGCTCTTCTCATGTTGTGCCGCATCTGCCCGCCTTTGCGGAGCACAGCCGACTTTCCTTCGATTTCGCGGATCAAACGGAGCCTGACTATATCGCCCAGGTGGCCCCTTTTTGCTATCTTGCCAGCCTGTCAGGCGGAGGGTTGAGCGACGCTGACGTCATGTCTTTGCAAACGCAAATCCGCGCTCTGGGGGCAATATGGTGCCTGATCACACGGGGCGAAAAAGGCGCTGTTCTGTTTGGCCCTGAGACCGAGGTTTCGGTCCGTCCGGTCGCAGCGAAAGTGGTCGACACATTGGGCGCAGGCGACAGTTTCATCGCACGTGTTCTCGTCGGGCTCCTGCGCGAAGAGCCGGCTCAAGCCCTTATGGACGCCGCCGCACAAACAGCGGCCGAGACCTGCGAACAACATGGAGGGTTCGGATATCCTGCACCGATCGAGATCGACGACAGCCATGCAATGCCAATCAGCCAAGTCCATGCGCATGCTGCCAAACTGGCGGCCCGGGCCATGCAGCGCAACGCCAACAAGAGCGTCCCGGCAACATAATCCGTCAGGAGGAGGACCATATGACAACCCCAATGAACACTCTGAGCCGCCGCCAAGCTCTTGCGATGCTGGCCAGCCTGCCGCTTGGCATGGCCGCCACATCCGCTCTGGCCCAGGCTGCAAACTTCCGCATCGCCTCGGTGAACGCCCCCACGGCCTTGTCAAACAAACTTGCCGAGGAGACAGGCAAACGCATTCAGGACCGCACTGAAGGCCGCGTGACATTCCAGATGTTCCCAAGCGCCCAGTTGGGCACCACCACCGATACGATTGAACAAGCAAGCCAGGGTCAGCCCACCATCGCCTATGCATCGGCCAGCTTCCTGTCCCAATTTGGCGTGCCAGAACTTGCCGCCGTCGAAGGCCCCTTTATCGTCGGCAATGCGGAAGAAGCAGAGCGTCTTGCAAATTCCCAGTTGATGCAGGGCTACTATGACCAGCTGGCACAGACCGCCGGTTTGCGCGTGCTGGCTTTGAACTGGTTCGATGGTGCCCGCCATATGATCGGCACGCAACCCTATACCAGCCCGTCAGATCTCGAAGGCGTCAAAATGCGCGTACCGCCTTTGGAAACCTGGCTTAACACCTTTGAGCCTATGGGTGTCGTGGCGACGACCGTTGAGGCCGCTGAGGCCTATTCCGCCCTGTCGCAAGGCGTGGTGAGCGCCGGTGAATCGCCCCTTACAGGCCTGCGCGCGAACCGTTGGTATGAAGTTGTCAAAGAGATCACCCTCACGGGCCACTTCAACCTCTTCCTCGGCTGGATTACGTCAGAAAAGGCATTTCAGGCTCTGTCTGAAGATGACCGGGCGATTATGATTGAGGAGTTCCGGCGCGGCGGGCAACAGCTTACAGAGCAATCAATGGCACAGGAGAACGAGATCCGGCAGGAATTCGAAGCCGCCGGGGTTACGTTCCACGATCCCGACCTTGAGGCTTATCGCGCCGCCACTGCAAGCTTCTTCGATGACCTGCCCGAAGGTCTATTTGACAAAATTCGCGCCGCAGCGGCAGGTTGACCATTGCTTCCGGCGCCTTGCCGCGCCGGAAGCCTCCTCCTGAAAGGTGAGCGCCATAGAACCCCTTCTACGAGCCCTGCTGCGCCTGATCGGCGAAGTGATCCCGACTTTGCTTCTGGCGGGCGTTCTCGTTGTGGTGGGCGCAAACGTCATTTCCCGAACCATCCTGCGCGAAGGGTTTCAAACCGCTAATGAACTTGCCGTCCTGTGCTTTTCCGGCGTCGTCTTCTTCGGCATAATTGGCGCTGCGCTGAACAAACAGATGTTCGGCGTTGATTACTTTCTCTCCCGTCTGCCGCGCGCACTTGAGCGCCCTGCTCTTTTACTGTCGCACCTGTTAGTGATCGCAATATCAAGTGCCGTATTGCACGCAGCCACAGCACAGGTCGCAACGGCGCGATTTACAACCTTTCTGGCGCTCGGCTGGCCTAAGTGGATCGTTTCTGCCGGGCTTGCTTTTGCCATGGGGGCGATCATCGTGACGCAGCTGCTACATATCGTGATCCTTTGGCGGAGGCGCAGCGAATGATCATCTCAGGCATAGTATTTATTCTGTTATTGGTGCTTGGCGTCCCGATTGCTTTCGTCATTCTTGGTGCTTCGGTGTTCTACTTCACCTTGAACCCGATGATGGCCAGCACAGTGGCCCAACGTATGGCCTCCTCCCTCGAAAGCTTTCCATTGCTAGCCGTACCGTTCTTTATCGTTGCTGGCGCGGCCATGGCGCGGGGCGGAATTGCCCGGCGGCTCTATGATTTCGCAGATGGGCTGGTTGGCCACTGGCATGGCGGATTGGCCCAGGTCGCAGTGATGAACTCGCTGTTTCTGGGAGCCATGTCTGGATCTTCCAACGCTGATGCTGCGATCGACGCGCGCACCATCGCGCCGATTATGCGCGAAAGAGGATATTCCAATGGTTTCGCCTCGGTCGTCAGCGCCGCATCCGGGGCCATTGCGCCCATCATGCCCCCGTCAATCGGGCTGATCGTTTACGGCCTGCTCACGGAGACTTCCATTGGGCGCCTGTTCATCGGCGGAGTCATTCCCGCCATGATCATCACCTTGGCACTGCTTCTAACTGTGCGCTACGTCGCGAAACGCCGTGGGTATCGGCCTGAACGTGAAAGAAGGCTGCCAGTCCGTCAGATCGCAACCCGCGCGCGCGCGGCTCTTTGGGCCCTCGCCATGCCAATCCTGTTGATTGTCGGCTTGCGCGGGGGCTGGTTCACCCCCACTGAGCTTGGTGCCATTGCTGCGCTTTATGCCTTTCTCGTGGGCATGTTCATCTATCGCGGCTTTAATCTGTACGAGACCTATGATCTGCTACGCGAGTCCGCTCTGACCACGGCGAATGTCTTGTTCATCGTGGCCTCGGCGGCCGTATTTTCTCTTGTCTTGGCCCTTGAACAGGTGCCGCAGACTCTGCTCTCCGGACTGCTTACCTTATCAGACAACAAATATGTCGTCTTATTGATCCTAAACGTTCTGCTGCTAGTGCTTGGGACCATGCTAGAAGGCCTGGCCCTCATGGTAATCCTAGTGCCGATCCTGATTGAGGTCACGCGGACCTTGGGGATTGACCCGGTGCATTTCGGGATCGTGCTCGTGTTCAACACGACGATCGGCTCCATTACGCCGCCCGTCGGAACAGTGCTCTATACAGTCTGCTCAATCACCCGATGTTCAATTGAAGAGTTTTCCAAAGAGTTTTTGCCATTTCTTCTCAGCCTAATTTGCGTTTTGCTCTTGCTGACCTTCGTGCCGCCCTTGGTTACATTCTTGCCGGACTTATTGTTCTGACGCAGCGTAAGCCACGCTGCCCTTTGGCGCTGAAGCGCAAGGCGGTATGCAGACCGTAACTTGCGCTGTCTCCGACATCGTCAATGGTGTGGCCGTTTGCAAACAGGTTGAACTGCCGCGGCCGCCCGCTGACATGGTCGTGAAAGTGCATCCGGTGGTCGCCACCATAACGACGACGAACCTCGGTCCGGGCGCACTCTCGACGTAGCCGCAGCCGCTGCTGCCGACGGCAGCTCCAAGGGCATCAATTTAACCAATAGTCCACAACTTGGCTATAGCCGCGCTCCTGAGGGCGCAGTTGTACCAACGCTTTTCTACCGGGAACCTAGACGCCACATGGCCGCGTATCTGCTGCGCTGCTTTGGTGGAATGCGCTTATCCGTCCGCATTCCTTTGTCCTGCGGCTGCCAACCCGCGCGAAGACGCAAATATTGCCGGCGCTTCATTAGTAAACTTCTTCATAGGCGACACAGCGGGTGGCGGTGTCTTTACCCTCCAATGCGGCTAGCTCGCCGCGTTTGTGGGCGGTATAGACAGCGGCGAAGTCGGCCGGGAACCATCCCCGCACGGTTGCATTGTCTTCGAATCTTTGCAGAGCTTCAGTCAGGGTTTCAGGCAGCCGTATATAGCCGCGCTCTGCTAAGGCATCGGCGGAGAGGGTGGACAGGTCTTCTTCTGTGACCTGCGGCGCGGGCAGGGCATCTTCGATGCCCTGCGCCCCGGCATGGATGATCGCCGCGAGGGCAAGATGCGGTGAGGCGGTGGCATCGGCGGCGCGGTATTCGAAGTTATATTGCCGCGCGACGCTGGAGCTGTCCTGCGCCGTCACCGGACAAATCCGCACTGAGGCTTCGCGGTCACGGAAGCCCAGGTTGTTGTAGGCGGCGGACCAACGGTGCGGCGTCAGCCGCAGGTAGGACACGTCCGAGGGCGCTGTCAGTGCGATGATGCTGTCGAGGTATTTTAGCACCCCAGCGATGAATGCGCCGGTAGCCTGCGACATTCCAGCGACGCCCTGGGCGTCATAGGTGGCCGGCTCGCCGGCGTCGTCGAGAAAGCTCAGATGGATGTGCACGCCGTTGCCAACGCCCGCAGGATTGCGGATCGGGGTGAAAGTCACATCTTCGCCCAACCGTTGTGCGGTCATCCGCGTGACTTCGCGCAGAATAACGGCCTGATCGGCGGAGCGGTGGTCCTGCGCCGGATCATTGGTAACTTCGAACTGGTTGGCACCGTATTCTTTCATGAAGGTGTCGGCCCCCAGTCCGCTTTGACCGAGCGCGGCCATTAGCGTTTCGCCGAAAACCCGGCGTTCGGAGAACACCGAATGGCCAAAGGCACCGCCGGGTTGATCGCCGCTCGTCTTGAACTGGAATTCGTGCTCAAACGCGGAGACGAGCCTGAGGCCGCTCGCATCTTTGAGCCTTTTTAGCGCGGTCTTGAGCAAAGAGCGCGTACAGAAATCCCAGGGCTTGCGGTCGAGATCCGTGATGTCGCCCAGCATGATCCGCTCAACCGGGCCGCCGTCTTCGAAATCAAGCTCGACGCCGGCCTCTTCGTCGGGGATCAGCAACAGATCGCCTAGCGAGCCGAAGGGGCTTTCCGCGATAGTATCGAAACAGGTGATCATCACGTTGGTCGGGGTCCAGCCGACGCCTCGTTTGGCGCGTTTGGCAAGGTCTGCCAATGGGAACGCCTTGCCGCGAGTTTTGCCGGCCAGGTCTGAGGTGGCGGCGAAAATCAGGGGGGTCTTAATCATCTTTGATAACTCCAAAATCCAACCGGAAGGAATCCCATTCCTCGATCCGGCTTTTCGTGAGGTCCCAGTTGTCGCCCGCGATGCGCGTCAACAGGGCCTCGAGCAGTGCCAGGGCACCGGTGTAGCTGTCCCACAGGGTGCTGACGTCAATTGAGGCGGCGAGGACTTCGCTGGCCTGTGCTGAAATCGGTGAGAGCCATTCGTCAGTCATCAACACGATCTGAACATTGCGCGCCTGAGTAGCCTTCAGCGCCAGCGCGGACAGATTGTGCTGGTACCGCCGAAAATCGATCACGAAGAGCACATCCTTAGCGCGCATTCGCAACAGGTATTCCGGCCAAACGTCGGGGTCGGGGGGCAGATGGAACACCTTGGCGCGGATCTGACGTAGGTGGCGCGAGAGGTATTGCGCGAGCGGGTCGCTCATCCGGCCGCCGATTACAAAGATGCTGCGTTTCTCATCTGCCAGCATTTCGGCGATGCGTGCGAATTGGGCTTCGGACACAGCCTTGTTTGCGCTTTTTACAAGGGTGCAGACCCGTTCGAGAAAGTTCTCGAGGAACGCGCCTTCAATCGGAGCGCTGGACGCCTGCAGATCGACGGGGGAGCGCTGGCCTTGTTTCAGCTCGCCGATCAGATGGCGCTGGAAATCTTGATAGCCGTGAAATCCCAGTTTGCTGACAAAACGCGAGATCGTGGGCGGCGAGGTGTTGGTGGCACGGGCGAGTTCCTGGATCGGTTCCAGTCCGGCAAATGGATAGTCAAGCAAGAGCGCAGTCGAAAGCTTACGCTCAGTCGCGGTCAGATCGCCCGACAATTTTTCTATGCGTTCGCGAACTTGCATTGGCTCTCCCTTTCCAAAGAAGGAAGCACCTGTGAAAACATCTTGTCAAGACTGGCAATATTATTGACTTTGAAAAAATACGGTCACTATGCTGGCCGAAATTGACCTGCGAGATTCGATATGATCACTGCACCACGCAAGCATATATTCGCCTCGGTTCTGGGGATTGTCGCGCTTGTGATCGCGGCGACCCTGATCGCGTCGTCGGTCGGCGCGGCGAGTGAGCGGGTGCTGACCGTGTTCTACATCTCGCTGATTGCGGTGGTCGGGATGGGGGTCTACAGCGGCAACTCGGGCATCCTCAGCTTTGGGCATCTATCATTCATGGCGATTGGCGCTTATGCGGCCTCGTTACTTACGCTTCCGGCACACCTTAAGATCGCGACGTTGCCGAAATTGCCTGGTTGGCTCGCGACGACCGAGGTGGGGATTTTTTCTGCGACGATTGTTGCGATCTTGCTGACCTGCGTGGTGGCGGCGGTCATCGGTCTGGCGATCGGCAAGTTAGAAGGGTCGGCCGCGGTGATCGCGACGCTGGGGCTTTTGATCATCGTGCATGGGGTCGCCATTGGTTGGCGCGATGTTACTCGCGGATCGCAAACGTTCTTTGGCATCCCAGCAGTCACCACGCTTTGGGTCGCGGCCGGGGGCGTGGTGCTGGCGTTGATCGTAGCGCGGCTGTATCGCGATTCAGTGTCGGGACTGCGGCTACGGGCCGGACGGGAGAACGCGATCGCTGCCAGTGCGGTAGGGGTTCGGATCCGGCGCGAGCGGCTGTTTGCCTTTGTGCTGAGTGCGGCCCTGATGGCCTTATCGGGCGCTTTGCTCGCGCATTTTCTGGGTGCGATCAGCCCCAAGAAATTCTATTTCACCGATACCTTCCTGTTGCTGGCGATGCTGATTGTCGGCGGCATGACGACCGTTACTGGGGCAATAACCGGTGCAGTGGCGATCACGCTGGTGACCGAGGTTCTTCGCCGGTTCGAGAGTGGGTTCTCCTTGGCCGGGCTTGAGGTTCCAGCGGTCTTTGGCACCACTCAGATTGGCATCGGCCTGATCATTCTTTTCGCGATGTTCCGCAAGCCTGACGGTTTGGCGGGCCTGAAGGAATGGGAGGAACGGCTGTTCCCACACCGCCCTATGCCTGAGGAAGAATCCAAGATTGCAAAGAACGCGAGCACCGAACCGTTGGTGGCCAAGGGCATGACCATGCAGTTCGGCGGGCTCACGGCGGTGAATAATGTGGATATAACGCTGACTCCCGGCGAGATTACCGGGCTGATCGGGCCGAACGGATCGGGCAAGACGACGCTGATGAACATGCTGTCAGGAGTGCTGGTGCCGACCAAGGGTGAGGTTCACCTTGGCTCTGAGGCGCTGACCGGGCTTGCGTCGCAAGACATCGCCGATCGTGGCATCGCGCGGACCTTCCAGAATATCCGACTGTTCGAAACCTTGAGTGTGTTCCAGAACGTGCTGGTGGCGGCACTGTCGACACGTGGCGGGCACAACGCCGAGGCCCGCACACGCGCCGCGCTGGAACGGATGGGCGTGACCCGCCATGCGAACGCAGATGCGGGTACGCTGTCTTATGGCGATCAGCGACGGGTCGAGATTGCCCGCGCGCTGGCTTGTGAGCCGTCGTTGCTGTTTCTGGATGAGCCGGCGGCGGGGATGAACCGCGATGAAACCGATGACTTGATGGAAACCCTGCGCGGTCTGACCCGTGATCTCAGGCTGGGGATCTTGCTGGTCGATCACGATCTGAAACTAATCAACCAGCTTTGCGACCGGTTGGTGGTGCTGAACGAAGGGCACAAGATCGCCGAAGGGACCCCGGCAGAGATTCAGAACGATCCGGCCGTAATTGAGGCCTATCTCGGCCCAAAACAAGAAGACAACGGCAACCAACTGGAGGAAGTTCAATGAAAAAGACAATACTTGCATCAACCTTAGTGGCGGCGGCCCTTGCCGGACCGACCTTTGCTGAAACCCTGAAGATTGGGCTGGCAACCGCTCAGACTGGCGGATTGGCGGGCTATGACGGGCCGGTGATCGAGGGCGTGCATATTGCTGTGGACGAGATCAACGCCGAAGGCGGGATCAACGGCAACATCAAGATCGAACTGGTAGAGAAAGACGTGCGCTCGGATGCAGCGCAGACCGCCATCGCAGTGCAGGAACTGGCCGACGAGGGCGTGTCAGTGATCGTGCTGCCGTGTGACGCCGACCCGGCGCTGGCCTCGATTGGGACAGTGACTTCAGCGCAGATTCCAGCGATTTCGACCTGTGCTTCTTCGCCCACCCTGCCGATGATCGGCGGCGACTTCATGTTTGCCAACTTCCCCGGCGACAACGTGCAAGCCACGGTGTCCGCCGAATGGGCGCGCGAGCAGGGCCATGAGACAGCCTATATTATCTATTCGCCAGACAGCCAGTATACCACCATGCCGCTATACTTCAGCGACGTGTTCGAGGCTTTGGGCGGCGAGGTTCTCGGCCAGGACACCCATTCCATCGGTCAGCAGGATTTTTCGGCGATTGCGACCCGGATCGCGGCGCTTGATCCGCAGCCCGATGTCATCATGACCTCATCTTACGAGCCCGACTTTCCGTCGATGCTCAAGGCACTGCGCGCGGCGGGCGTAACCAGTCAGATGATCGGTTCGGACGGCATCGACAGCCCGACGACCTTTTCGTTGGGCGATGTCGGCGAGGGGGTGGTGTTCACCACTGCCGGACATGCAACCGAGGGCAACCCGCTGGCTGAGTTTAACGCCAAATATGAGGCCGCGACCGGCAGCCCGTCGGAAACCGTGTTCAATGCCGTGGGCTATGATCTGGTGATCGTGGTCGCCGAGGCGGTCAAGGCGGCGGGGACAACCGATCCGATTGCCATCCGCGATGCCCTGGCCGAGCTGGAGAACGTGCGCGGCGCGACCAGTCTGATCACCTACAAAGGCACCAACGGCATGCCAGTGCGCGAGGTGACTCTGATCCGTGTCACCGATGGTGAACGTGAGCTTGTGGGCCAGCCGAGCCCGACCGCTGAGCTGATTCCAGCACCGCGGATGCAATAAGGGTCAATGGCCATGACATCGCTTCTATCTGTCCAGTCCCTTGCGGTCAGCTACGGCCCGATTGAAGCGGTGCGGGGGATCGACTTTGAGATCAAGGAAGGCGAGATCGTGGCCTTCCTTGGCGCCAACGGTGCGGGCAAATCCTCGACCTTGAATGCACTGGTGGGGCTGGTGCCCGTGGCCAGCGGCGCGGTTTATTTCAAGGGCAAAGACATCACCGATTGGGCGCCGGAATTGCTAGCGCCGGCGGGAATGACGCTGTCGCCTGAGGGGCGGCGGGTGTTTGGCTCCTTAAGCGTAGCGGAAAATTTGCGGATGGGGGCCTTTGCGATCACCGACAAGGCGGCGGTCAAGTCCGCATGGGATCGGGTCTACGACCTTTTTCCAATTCTGCACGAACGCCGCGACCAGTTCGCGGGTACCCTGTCGGGAGGGCAGCAACAGATGCTCGCCGTGGGGCGGGCGCTGATGAGTAATCCCAAACTGTTGTTGCTGGACGAGCCCTCGCTGGGGCTCGCGCCGAAGATCATCGGGCAGGTGTTCGAGCTGATAGAACGGCTGCGCGGGCAGGGCGTCACGCTCGCGGTGGTCGAACAGAACGTCGCAATGGCGCTTGAAGTGGCTGACCGCGGCTATGTCTTTGCCAATGGCCAGATCGTGGCCGCGGGCAGTGCCGCCGATCTGGCGCAGTCCGACACCTTAAAATCTGCCTATCTGGGAGGCGAATGATGGACTTGCTTTTGCAACAGACGGTCAATGCCTTCGCCTTGGGCGGCACCTATGCGCTGCTGGCGTTGGGGCTCGCGGTGGTCTTTTCGATCATGGGGCTGATTAACTTTGCCCACGGTGAATTGATGACGATTTCCGGCTATACGCTGATGTATTGTGGCATTGCCGGTGTATCGTTCCTGCTGGCTGTGCCGTTGGCGATTGCGGTGGCGATGATCGCCGCAGTGTTGATGGAGCGGATCGCCTTCCGCCCCGTTCGCAACAGTTCCGGCGCGACGATGCTGGTGACCAGCTTCGCGGTTTCGATGATCTTGCAAGTGCTGTTCCAGAACCTGATCTCGACCCGGTCGCAACCGGTGATCTTGCCGCAGGTGCTTTCGGATTCCATCACCCTTGGTGGGTTGGTGATCGGGGTGAACAAGATTGCGGCGATCGTGGCGACGATCGTGATGCTGATCTTTCTCGATATATTCATGAAGCGGCAAAAGACCGGCATCGCGATGCGGGCCGCGGCCGAGGATTTCAACGTTGCGCGGCTGATGGGCATCCGCGCCAATACGGTGATCGCGGGCGCCTTTGCCCTGTCGGGGCTGCTGGCCGGGGTGGCGGCGGTGCTTTGGGTTTCACAGCGATCTTCTGTGGCACCGCATATGGGCTTCCTGCCGGTGGTAAAAGCCTTTATCGCCGCGATCCTTGGCGGGCTCGGCAGCCTTCGTGGGGCTGTGGCAGGAGGGTTCTTGTTGGGGTTCATCGAGATCTATCTGGCCGCCTTCCTGCCGCCGGCGATGCAGGAATTCCGCGACCCCATTGGGCTGAGCATCGTCGTGCTTGTCCTGCTGTTCAGGCCTAACGGATTGATCCCGGCGGCTTCCCTTAAAAGTGTAAAGGTTTGACGATGACGCTGGACACGACACGGCCCCTGCTGGGGGCGGATGATCCCGCCCCGGTCACGGTGCTCAATCCCGATAGCAACCATCCGGTGCTGCTGGTGTGCGAACATGCCGGACGAGCGGTGCCGCAGGCGCTGAACGGGCTTGGTATGAAGGCGGACGACCGCGACAGTCACGTGGGCTGGGATATCGGTGCCGAAGCGGTGACACGGCTGATGGCCGAGACGCTCAACGCGCCGGCGGTGCTGCAATCCTACAGCCGCTTGGTGATCGACTGTAACCGCCCGCCCGAGGCCCCCGATGCGATCCCGGAAAGCAACCATGGGGTGTCGGTGCCGGGCAACCGTGCACTCGACAACGCAGCCCGCGTCGCTCGGGTGCGGGAGATTTTTGAGCCTTTCCAGGAAAAGGTTGCGGAATACCTGCGTCAGCCGTCGCGCCGGATGGTGCTGGCAATCCACAGTTTCACCCCGACATTGGGCAAGACCTCGCGTCCTTGGGAAATTGGTTTTCTGTTCCGACACGAGACCCATGCCTCGACCCATTTGGCGCGATTGGTTCAAGAGGCGCGACCCGAGTTAACCATCGGCATGAATGAGCCCTATCAGATTGACGACGAGTCCGACTGGTTCGTGCCCCAGCACGGCGAGGCCAGCGGTCTGCCGCATTCGCTAATTGAAATTCGCAATGACCAGATCAGGGATTCCCAAGGCCGGGCGGCTTGGGCAGAGACCCTAAGCACAGCCATTAACCGCTATCTCAAGGAAGTCTAACATGACGTTGACACGCAATGTTCCCCTCGTTCCGGCGCAATCGGCGCTTTTGTACGTGGATGTCCAGAATTTTTCGGCTCATCGAGACGGTGCTGAATTCGACGGCCTGACTGAGGAAGAATTTCAAGCCAAGCACGGCTGGCTGTTTGAACAGCTCGAAGAGGTGATTCCGCGGATGCAGGCGCTGCAAAAGGCCTTCCGCGAAAAGCAGATCGAAGTGATGTACACCACGATCGAAAGCCTGACGCTGGACGGGCGCGACCGCAGCCTTGATTACAAGATCACCGGCTTCAACGTGGCCAAGGGCTCATGGGATGGCAAAGTGATCGATCAGATTGCGCCGGGCGAGGACGAGATTGTGTTCCCGAAATCCTCCTCCTCTGTCTTTGTTTCGACCCATATCGACTATGTGCTGCGCAATCTGGGTGTAAAGCAACTGGTGATCTGCGGGTTGCTGACGGATCAATGCGTTGAAGGTGCGATCCGCGATGCCTGTGATCTGGGCTATCTGGTAACCCAAGTGACCGATGCCTGCGCCACCGAAAGCCAGGCCCGACAGGATAATTCGATTTCTACCATTAAGGGGTACTGCCGCCAGGTGGCCACGCAAGAACTACTCGAAGAGTTGAAGGCCCTATGACCGACGTCGCCCTGATCGCGCGGGATGGGGCCGCATTGTCGGCATTGCAAAAACTTCGGTTTTTTCCGCTGGCTGTCACGGGCGGTTCGGGCTGCACCCTGATTGAGGAGGGCGGCCGCGAGCTGCTTGATCTGTCGGCGTCCTGGGGGCTGTAAGTCTTGGTCATAGTCATCCGGCCCTGCGCGCGGCCGTGGATGGTGCGCTGTCGGATCAAGCGGGTGCGTCGATCCTGTCGGGAACCAACGAACCGGCGGTGGCGCTGGCTGAACGGCTATTGCAGCTGACCCCGGGGGCGGGGGAGCGACGGGTCTGGCTGGGGCATTCTGGCAGCGATGCCAATGAAACCGTGGCACGGGTGGTGCCGGCAGCAACCGGGCGGACGCGGATGATGGCGTTTTCCGGCGCCTACCACGGCGGAACGCAAGGCTCGATGGCGGTTTCCGGACATACCGCGCAAGAGGGGGTCGCGAAATCAGGTGGCCTGACATTGGTGCCTTACCCCGATCCATTTCGGCCCCTTGAGGGTGATGCCAGCGGCGCCGCGTTGCTGGCGCATATCGAACATTTGCTTACCACCACTTGCCCCGGAGAGGACGTGGGTTGTTTCTTTATTGAACCGATACAGGCCGACGGCGGGTTGATCGTGCCGCCTCCAACTTTCCTGAAGCGTCTGGCAGAAATCTGCGAGCGCTACGGCATCCTGACCGTCTGCGACGAGGTCAAAGTTGGGCTGGCGCGAACCGGCAGGCTGCATTGTTTCGAGCATGAGGATTTTATGCCCGACATCGTGGTTCTGGGAAAAGGGCTGGGCGGCGGGCTGCCAATCTCGGCAGTGATCGGGCCGGCCGAAATTATGGATCACACAACAGCGTTTTCAATGCAGACGCTCCATGGCAATCCCGTCTGCGCTACAGCGGCGCTGGCGGTTTTATCCGCGATTGAAGATAACGGTCTTGCGGCTCGGGCGCAAAGCGTGGGCGATGTTCTGATGGCCGAGATCGCCAGCGCGACGGCGCATCTGCCGCAGGTTGGCGATATCCGGGGCCGCGGCTTGGCCATCGGCGTTGAGCTGATAGCTGCGGATAGCAACGCGGTTGATGCGGACTTGGCCCGAAAGACTGTGTTCCGGGCTTGGCAACTGGATGCGGTGTTCTACTACGTCGGGATGCATTCGAACGTGCTGGAACTGACGCCCCCTTTGATCTTGAGCGAGGCTGAGGCCAAGCGCGGCGCAGCGATCTTGGCGCAGGCGGTCGAAGACGCGTTGGCAGGACGGGTGAGCGATGCTGAAGTTGTTAGGTTCGCTGGCTGGTAACAACACAAACTTTGGCTTCCGTCGATTCGGTCGCCAAAAAATGCAGGCGCATCGGGTGGGCAAGAATCCACTTGGAAAACCGTCAAGAATGCAGCGTTTGCGACTGTGCTGAGGTGAGCTGGATGCAAGTGGCGGTATCCAAGGTTAGATGCATTGTACGTTTATCTTTCACTAAGCCATTTTATTGCAAGATTACCTTTCGTATGATTCTTATTTGGCCCGCCATTCGAGAAGGCGTGATCACCTTGAACCGCCCCTAATTCGAGGTTTTCATTGGATGCCGTCGCGTCATGGGAAAATTCCGCGAGGAGAGCGCCCTGGATGAAACAGCGCGCCAATCCATTCCCTATACGCATCAGAAAAATTATCATGCCCATTCATATCCTACTCATGCTTTGCCCGTGAAGACGCGGAGAGTGTGCGCTTCTTGACTGTCTCAGGTGTCACAAGGTCATAAACTGCCTGAGACTTCATATTTTTGTGCCTATAGTTATCATGCTGTGACAGCGTTAGGTTCACCATGATCTTAGGACGTTAAGAGGAGGGCGCCGATGACTAGAGATCAGTTGATTGAGATGGCGAAGCGCGTGCTGAAATCTGAAGATCGTGCACAAGAATGGCTGTCACGCCAGCATCCGTTATTGAACATGCATGCACCCCAAGATCTGCTGAGCAGCCATTTTGGTCGTGATCGCGTAGAGCATCTTCTGGTGAGGATTGAGGCCGGTTTTGCTGTCTGAGGTATCGGCTCCGCTATTTGGCAACCTAACATGTGTATGCGCCAAATGCCCTTGAAGGGCTGCTGTCGCGTAGCCCTTAATTGGGCTCTGCCTCAATCTGTGTGGCGGAACGGTAGCATTCTCGCCCGCAACAATTCTGGACCGGCTCGACCGTACATGGCGCGTTTGAGCGTCTTCAGGCGATTGATCTGACCTTCTGCTTGGCCGTTGCTCCATGGCATCTCGATGGCGTTTTTGACTGCATCGAAGTCCCGGTTCAATGTGCGGGCAAAGCGCACGATGGGCGCCAGATCGGTTTCGATTGCCGCGCGACAAACAAGGTGAGAATCCAGCGTCAATCAGGATGAGAACGCGGGGATTGGGGCTCGCAGGGAGGGCGTAGCCCGACTGGAGAGGTCCAATCCCCGCGTTGCGCCCAGAATGGGTGGGTCTGACGGTCGTGGCCGGCTCGGATAGGGAATGATTTTCTGCGTAAGGAGATCGTTCATGCCGGGCCGTCATGTCACCGACCAACAGATGAGGCTTTTCATGACGCTCAGACAGACCCACACCGTTCCTGTGGCCGCGGCCAAGGCGGGGATCAGCCAGGCAACTGGCTATCGGCTGCAAGCCGACCCAACTTTACCATCCCAGAAGAAGACCCCGCGTGGCCGACGTCGCCCGGATCCGCTTGCCGATATTTTCGATACGGATGTCGTGCCGCTGCTGCGGTCCTCACCGGGGTTCCGTCCTGTCGCCGTTTACGAAGAGCTGCTGCGGCGACACCCCGAGCTGGGCACCGGCATCCGGCGCACTTTGGAACGGCGGATACGCGCCTGGAACGCCGAGCATGGCCCCGAACAGGAAGTCATTTTCCGGCAGGTCCACACGCCGGGCAAGATGGGCCTGTCGGATTTCACCGCCATGGGCAAACTGGGGGTGACCGTGGCCGGTGAGCCGTTGGATCATCGGCTATATCACTTCCGGCTTGCTTATAGCGGGTTTCAGCACGCCCATGTTGTGCTGGGCGGCGAAAGCTATGTGGCGCTGGCTGAGGGATTGCAGAACGCCCTCTGGGCGCTCGGTGGTGTGCCGCACGCACATAGGACCGACAGCCTGTCGGCGGCCTTCAAGAACTTGGACAAGTCCGCCCAGGCTGATCTCACCGACCGTTTCGATGCTCTGTGCAGTCATTACGGCATGACGCCAACGCGTAACACCAAAGGTGTCGCGCACGAGAACGGCTCGATCGAAAGCCCCAATGGCCATCTCAAGCGCGCCATCGAAGATGCGTTGCTCATGCGTGGGTCGCGCGACTTCCAGACTTTGCCGGACTACCGCCGCTTCATCGATGAGATCGTTGGGCGGATCAACGCGCGCAATGCAAAACGCATCGATGTGGAGCGCGCCAGCCTCAGGCCTTTGCCTGCGCGTCGCACCACGGATTATGAAGAGGTCAGGCTGCGCGTCACGTCCTCCGGTGGCTTCACCTTGCGCAAGGTGTTCTACACCGTGCCGTCCCGGCTGATCGGTCATCATCTGCGCATACGGCTCTACGATGATCGGCTGGAGCTGTTTCTCGGAGGCACCTCCCTGCTGACGCTGCCACGCGGGCGCGCATCGAGCAACGGCAGCCATGGTCACGTGGTCAATTACCACCATGTCATCCATTCGTTGCGCAAAAAGCCGATGGCCTTGATGGGACTGATCTATCGTGACCAGCTGTTTCCGCGCCGGGCGTTCGGCGACATGTTCGCAGTCCTGCTGGAACAGACCGGCGAGAAGAAGGCTTGTCGCATGACCGTCGATCTTCTGGCGCTGGCCCACGACCGGGGGTGCGAGGCCGAATTGGCCGCTCAGATCGAGGAGGATCTTCGTCAGAACCGCCTGCCTGACATGGCAGCCCTGCGCGTGCTCTTCAGCCCGTCGACCGAGGCGCTCCCCCAAGTCGAGGTGCGCCTGGCCGACCTGTCATCCTACGACCAGCTGGTCGGCAATGCGGCATCCGCCGAGGAGGTTGCAGCATGACGTCGTCGCAGATCGACACCGCCCGTCTCACCCTCGCTCTGAACGAATTGCGCCTGCCAGCCATCAAGGCGCTCTGGCCGCGCTTCGCTGAACAGGCCGACAAGGAAGGTTGGCCCGCCGCCCGGCTGCTCAGCACCCTGGTGGAGCACGAGCTGGCCGAACGCGTTCGCCGCCGTATCGAGCGACATCTCGCACAGGCCCGCTTGTTGCCCGGAAAGACCCTCGAGACCTTCGACTTCTCAGCCGTCCCCATGCTGTCCAAGGCCCATGTCAGCGCCATCACCGCGGGTGACAGTTGGATCGGAAAGGGCAGCAACATCATGCTGTTTGGCCCGCCGGGCGTAGGCAAGTCGCATCTCGGCTCCGCCATCGGGCTCGCACTTGTCGAGAAAGGCTACCGCGTCCTCTTCACCCGCACCACCGATCTGGTCCAAAAGCTCCAGCAGGCGCGCCGCGATCTCGTCCTCGAAAGTGCAATCGCGAAACTCGATAAGTTCCACCTGCTCATCCTCGATGACATCACCTACGTCACCAAGGACCAAGCCGAGACCAGCGTGCTCTTCGAACTCATCAGTGCAAGATACGAACGCCGCTCCATGCTGATCACGGCCAACCAGCCTTTCGGGGAATGGAATACGATCTTTCCTGACCCGGCAATGACACTGGCCGCCGTCGACCGGCTCGTCCACCACGCGACGATCTTCGAGATGAATGTCGAAAGCTACCGCCGGAGAGCCGCCGAAAAGGCAAAGGGGCCGGGGCGGCCCGCGCACAGGGCCTCACCGACAGATATGAAAGCTGATTGACGCGCCGCGACAATCAAAAACACAAATCCCTTGATCGCGGCTGAAAAGGCCACCATCGTTACCAGTGTCGCGACCAAGGATTCTCATCCTGATTGACGCGCTCTTCTCACCCAGATTGTCGCGCTACATTCGATCGCGTTGTCGATCCATGCTGGGAGCGGGTCTGCTTGGCGGCTGCGCAGGATACCGTTGAACCGCATGGCGAGACTTCGCATCGTTGCGAAGGCGGGAGAACCGGCCTTGAGCGCGTCGACTTTCCGCGCTTGATCCGGGGTGAGCTTTCCGCGGGGTTTGATGCACAGCGCGGCTGCGATGACCGGGGAAATCGCGTGCCCCGTTTCCGGGTCCCGGACTGGCTTAAGGATTTCGTGCTCTACCTTGGAGTCGCTCCCTTGCTGTTCTGCTTTTCGCCAGCCCGCCAACAGACGCTGCAAATGCGACTGACTCCCCTCGTAACCGCGCTCTCGGATCAGACGGAACAGGGCGCTGCCAGTTCGAATGCCCTCCTTCCAGCTTTGGCTCAGGAACTCTTCAAAGTACCACGGCGATGTCGGCTTCAAAGCGGCCCGCCTGCGGTCCGGTGGTGTCTCGAACTGCAGCCATTTCGCGATGCTGCGACGCGGGAACCCTGTTCGCCGCCCGATCTCGCTGCATGAAAGCCCCTGATTTCGGAGCGCATGAATGGTGGCGAAAATCTCTTCCCGAGACGTCCTATGCGCCAGGCGTGACTTCAGAAGGCTGCCGGCTGCGGTGATGTTGTCGGCGTCGGACAGCAGCGCCCTGCCGGTCGCACGGCCGTGAAGGTTCATTTGCTCCTCGATGGCCTGCCGCAGGTTTTGTACGATATGGAACCGGTCAGCGACCTGCTTCGCCTGCGGTGCCCCTTGCCGTGCTGCCTGGGCGTAGAGACCGCAGCGATCTCTGCTGATCACTTCCACCTCGGGGTGTCGCTTCAGCCAGTTGGTGCAGCTGACGACATCTCGATCCTCAAGAATGTCGATCACCACGCGACGCTCCAGATCCACAATGATCGTGCCGTAGGTTTGCGATTTCCGCCAACTCCAGTCGTCGATCCCGATGACTGTCGGCGACTCGCCACTGTCTTGGGCACGGTTCTTCAGCTGCCTAAGCACCGTGTCATCGCTGACTCCAAGGCCCAAACGATGCAACAACCGCTCGGCTGGCCGTCCGCCGCTCGCATGCCCAAGATGGGTGACAATCTCCCCGACACGCGAAGTACGACGTGCAAATGGACGCGCAATCGAGGCGATTTGGTCTGAGAATGTCCGGCGTGGGCAAGCGGGTGCCTGACATCGCCAACGGCAAATTGCGAGATCAACCGTTACCTCGTCTCCATGCGCGGGATAATCCTGCAGCCGCCGACGCCGCCAGCCGTGACGTCGGCGTGAATGCAATCCACAGTCTGGGCAAATGCCGTTGGGAGCCAAGACGCCAGATACAATCCACCCGCCTCTTTCACTTCGCTCAACGCTTTGAACGGCAACATCGCTCCCGGGCGACCAGTGCTTCTTCGAACTCACAACTATACCTCCTGAATTTTCCAGTTTCAGGATAGTTGCGCCACACAAAGTGAGGCAGAACCGATTAAAGGGCAACGCGACAGCTGCGCTCTTGAGCCCCTGTTTTTATATATTTCTAACCAAACTCTTATATCTTCAAGCTTCATTCCGAACCGACGACCTCGCAAGATCAGCTTGAACCGCGCGATCTGTTTGCGATCATAACTTCGTTCACGCCCTTGTAGCGTGGGTTTGAGAAGTTCGAGATATTCGTAATACCGCAGGGTTCGGGGGGTGACGTCGAATTTCCCGACCATCTCTTTGAAGGTGAGCGTTTCGTCATCGGACTTGTTCATGGCGTCACTCCGTTCTGATATATGGTCGTGTTAGCGTCTCGTCGTCTAATCCTAACGTGAACTGGCGAATAACCCTTTGCTGGTTTTTCGATATGCGGACGGCGAATCCCCTGAAACCCGCCGGAAAAATCGCGACAGGCTGGCAGTTTCCGAAAAACCGAGGCGATCTGCAACTTCAGCCAGCGGTAACTCGGATGTATCAAGAAGCTCCCGTGCGCGGCGCAAGCGCACGCTATCGATAATCTGGCGATAGCTCATCGACTGACTGGCAAGTTTTCGATGTAAAGAGCGTTCTGACAAATGAAGCGTTTCGGCCACTTCCGGCGCATTGGGAAAAACGCCGCGCACCTGCATCAACACCTGATAAACCGAATTTGCTGTTCCGGTATGCTTGGGGCCGGTTTCAAGCATATTCTCGCACAAAACACGATAGTTTACCGCAAGAAGGGCATTCGCCAGCGGCAGTTTCAGCGCGCCTGTTCCAGGATGAAAGTGAATGCAACTGCGCGGTGCGCGATACACGATTTCGGTTTGCCAGCGCGCTTCTAGGTTCATCCAGCCTTTCGGGCGGTCCAACGGGCATTCGATCAGACGGATGGGCAGGTTTTCTTGACGCAGGTCCCGGAAGAAGGTCGGGCCGGACCCAAGCAGCCGTTCATGAACAAAATCCAGAAGATCGGGCGGTACATACTGGTCGTCGGCAACAAACCCTGTTGCAAAACCTTCATCGTCCTCTGTGATGTCATATGCCAGCAGTGCGTATCCCAGCCCCTGCATTTGCGTGAAAACCCTCAGCCCCGCTGTCACATTCTCTGAAACTAGCGTGGCAAGCCCGATAGGGCCATACGAGATCAGGCTGTAACGCAGACCGGTGACAAAAGCGACACCTTCAATATGCGCTGTACTCCGGCAAAAGGCACGCAGGAATGTGAGTTCCTGAATACCGTCCAGCGTGCCCCATGGATCCGAGAGAAGGCTGAGCTGCAAACCTGCTTCTTTGAGCAATGGGTCAGGATCAATGCCGTGTTCGATCAGCACGTCACACATGAACTGGATGCTATGTTTGGGAAGACGCAGGTTTTGGAGCAAGCCCACCTTCATGACGATGACCTCAAAATTCTACTGATGGGTAAATAATATCGATTTGGCAGAAAATGTCAAATTTGTGGCGTTTTCGGACATTCCCTGCCAGTCCTAACCCTGCGATGCTTGATGCAAGAGATGGGGGAGGGTTAGGGACACGGTCGCGATCAGATGCACTTTTGCGCCATTTGCAAATCCATGATTTGTTACCGCCCGATTGCTGATCCGACGTATGATAAAACCCGCCAAACTTGCTGATAGTATTCTGCTTTTCCGGGAACGATTTATCCCGGGCAGCGCATCATTCGCCTTGCAGGAGAAACTTCTTGGGGCGTGAAACCGGGAGGAAAACTATGAAACGTCGGAATTTTCTACGCAGCGCCGGGGCGCTAACTTTGGCCAGTACCTTGCCTGCGCCAATGGTTCTGCGGGCCGCAACGCCCGAAGATTATCACATTGCGGGCATTCTGTCTTTCTCGGGCGCATACGGCTTGATCGGCAATGACATGCGCAAAGGCGCGGAACTTGCCGTGGCCATGCGGGGTGGCGAATTGTTGGGCAAAAAAGTCCGCTTCAGCTGGGAAGACGATGAAACCAAACCCCAGCCCGCCGTACAAAAAGCAAGCCGGCTGTTGGCGGAAGGCACGCAATTGATGTTTGGCGCGGTCAGCTCAGCGTCGACTCTGGCACTGCAAAGCCTGTCCACACAGCGCAAGGTGCCGCATCTGGTCACGATTTCCGCAGACGACAGCATTACCAAGATGGACGGTGCGCGTTACTCATTCCGTACGTCCAACACGTTGGCCATGGAAATGAACATGTGTGTTGAATTCGTAAAGAAACGCGGGATCAAGAGAGTATACGCGGTCACGGCTGATTATCAGGCCACGCGCAGCGCCTTTGACGACTTTGCCGCAAAAGCAAAAGCCGCCGGTGTCGAGATCGTCGGGAATGACTTTGCCCCGCTTGGCAACCGCGACTTTTCGGTCATCATCGACAAGATGGCGCGTTCGGACGCCGATGGTATTCTGGTTGTGGCAACGGGCAATGACGGCGTCACCTTCTGCAAGCAGGCAGGTCAGGTTGGGATGGGTCAGAACAAAGTGCTGTTCGGCCCCGTGCTTCAGGATGAAATCTTTGCAGCCGCGACAGGCGAGGCCGCATTGGGCGTGAACTCCGGCGTGCGTTATCACTTCTCGCTCGACAATCCGGCAAACGCCGAATTCGTGACGGCCTACCGTGACGCAAACGGTGACTACCCTTCGGCCTTCGCGGGCGAGGCATTTGACGGTCTTCGCTGGTGGATGGATGTCATCGAAGCGACTGACAGCTGGGATGTGGAAACCTGGGTCGATGCATTTGAAACATCGGTCTATGAAAATTCGGTCGAAGGGCGCAAGGAAATGCGCGCTTGTGACCATCAGGCCAAACAGGTCGGTCTTTGGGGTGAAGTTGTGAAGGGCGAGGCACCATTGCCGGACCTCACCATGAAAATCACCGAAGAGTTTTCGGCAAATAGCCTGTTTAGCGACTGTTAATCGATCCTCCCTGAACTGGGCGGCGCTGTTCCCTCGCGACATGCGTCGCCCGCTTTTTTGGGGTGAAACTGAGGAACCCTGAATATGTCCATTATCGTGATCGGGCTGAGTCTCAGCTTTCTGCTGTTTCTGCTGGCAGCGGGCTTGACCCTTATTTTTGGCATGTTGGGGGTGATCAACTTTGCCCATGGCGCGCTTTATATGCTTGGCGCGTTTGTCGGGTATCAAATTGTTCATATGACCGGATCGTTCTGGTTGGGACTGCTGTTTGCGCCGCTGATCGTCGCCTGTGTTGGTGCGCTGATCGAAATTTTGGCGCTGAAACAGGTCTATGACCGCGACCACATTTTTCAGCTTTTACTCACTTTCGGATTCATTCTGGTCATCGACGACGCGACAAAGATGATCTGGGGATTTGACTATAAGCAAGTGCCGACACCAGAAATCTTCATGGCACCGATTTCCATGTTTGGCAGTCAAATACCGTCATACCGGCTTTTTGTAATCGGTTTTGGTGCAGCGGTTTCTCTGGCACTGTTCTTGCTGCTGGACCGTAGCAAATGGGGCATGATTATTCGCGCCGCCAGTTCCGATCCGGAAATGGCTCAGACACTCGGTGTAAATGTAAACCAGGTTCGCACCGGCGTCTTTGCGCTTGGTGCGTATCTTGCGGCTCTTGGTGGCGTGGTTAGCGCACCGTTGGTGCCGATCGAACTGGGCATGGGATTCAGCGTTATCATCGACTGTTTTGTCGTGGTGATCATCGGCGGGCTTGGGAACATTCGCGGCGCAATCCTTGCGTCGTTGCTGTTGGGCATGACGCGGGCGGCCGGATATACCTACGCAACTGAATGGGTCGAACTACTTACCTTTGCCCTGTTGATCGGAACGCTGATGTTCCGGCCTGCGGGCTTGTTTAGCACAAAGGGGCGTTCGGCATGACACGCAGGATTATCGGTCAGGCCCTGATGGGCATTATTATCGCAGTTATGATTATCGTTCCGTTTTTTGTGCAGGATGAGCAATGGGTGAACCTTGTCAGCCTGATCCTGATCTGGGCCTTGTTCGCAATCGGCTTTGATCTGGTCTTCGGGGTGACAGGTATGCTGTCATTCGGCCATGCGGCGTTGTTCGGGGCAGGGGGTTATGCGCTCACAATCCTCACCCTCAGCTATGGCGTCGGTTTTATACCGGGCCTTTTTGCAGCGGCGATTGTCGGAGCGGTGCTGGCTTACCTGATGGGGCTTTTTGCGCTTCGGGTTTCGGGGCTTTTTTTTGCACTGCTGACACTGGCCCTGGCGCAGATGATGTACATCCTTGCGTCCAACAAGCTGCGCGCAATCACCGGCGGATTGGACGGTATTCCAGGCGTGCCGCGGCCTGACTTGTTCGGGATCAATTTCTACGACAACCACAACTATTATGGGTTTATCGTGGCGGTTTTCCTGATCGGACTGGCGCTGATGGCATTGCTGCGTGGGTCGCCATTCGGGCGGGCATTGCGCGCGGTACAGGCGAACGACGTGCGCGCCGCGCAACTCGGATACAACGTCCATAGCTTGCGCCAATCGGCGTTTATCGTTTCGGGTGCGTATGCAGGTGTTGCAGGAGCCCTGCTGGCATCGTTGATCTTCTACATCTCTCCGCAAATGCTGCATTGGTCCACATCGGGCGACGTTTTGATCATGACCGTGCTGGGCGGCAAAGGCACATTGCTAGGTCCGATTCTTGGCGTGGCCTTGTTTGAATTACTGAAAGAAGAACTGAGCCAAATCACCCAATATTGGTACGGCATCCTTGGTCTGGTGTTCATTTTTGCCACCATCTTCCTACGCAACGGTATTGCCGGAATGTTCCAAGGTGATCAGGACGAAGGAGACATGCAATGACTGCCGGATCATTGAGTTGCAACGATATTCAGGTCTCCTTCAGCGGGTTGAAAGCTGTCAACGGTGTGACGTTCGACTTCCAGCCGGGTCAGCTTTACGGGATTATCGGACCTAACGGTGCGGGCAAGACCACGTTGATGAATGCGCTTTCGGGTCATGCCAAGCTAAGCGGTGGTCAAGTGATGCTGGACGGGCGCGATGTAACGGGCCTGTCGGTGCATAAACGGACCCGCATCGGTCTGGGCCGCAGTTTCCAGATCACCAAGATCTTCGCCGGCATGTCGGTGCTTGAGAACCTTCAACTTGCTGCTTTTGCGCATCTGTACAGGTTGCAGCCCTTCTGGCTTCCGGCGGGCCGCTTTCCTGCAGTCAGGGAACGGGCCGAAAGCGTTCTCGAAGAGATCGGCCTGACGGTGATGGCGCACCGCCCCGCCGAAACCTTGTCTCACGGCGATCAACGCGCATTGGAAGTCGGGCTGGCATTGCTGAGCAACCCATCGGTCCTGTTGCTCGATGAACCATTGGCCGGTGTTGGACATGACCAGATCGGGCCTGCGATGGAGCTGATAAAACGGATCGTCAAGGGCCGCACCGTGCTGCTGATCGAACACAACATGGACGTTGTAATGCGGGTCTCCAGTGCTTTGGTCGTGATGGTTCAAGGGCAAATTCTGGCGTCTGGCAGCCCTGAAGAAATCCGCGCAAACGCCGAGGTGCGAGCGGCTTATCTGGGAGAAGAGGAATGAAGCTGCTTGCGTTGGAAAGCTGCAATGTCACTTATGGCAAGGCGCAGGCGTTGCATAGCGTGTCGATCGAAGTCGCACAGGGCGAAGTTGTTTCGCTGATCGGGCGCAATGGCGCAGGCAAAAGCACCATTCTCAAGACGATCATCGGTTTAAAGCAACCGGTTTCAGGGCGCAGAGTCTGGAAAGGGGACGACGTTACCGCGCGACTCCCGAACCAACTGGGCCGTCTGGGCATTGGGTATGTCCCCGAAGACAGGCGCATTTTTGACAATCTGACAGTGCATGAAAACCTGCGCATCGCAACCGTCATGGGACGCACTGGCGCATGGACCGAAACCCGGATTTTTGAAATGTTTCCGGTGCTGCTTGATCGCGCGTCACAGGCGGGAAACACGCTTTCGGGCGGCGAACAGCAAATGCTGGCGATTTCGCGCGCGCTTTTGACTAATCCGGAACTGTTGCTGCTGGACGAACCGACTGAAGGCCTTGCCCCGCTGATCGTTGATGAATTGGTCGATTCGATGCGGCGGATCAACGAAGAAGGTATGACGCTTTTGCTGGTTGAACAGAACCTGCGCGTGCCGATGAAATTGGCCCATCGACAGTACGTTGTCGACAACGGGACCGTCCAGTGGAGCGGCACGACAGCAGATTTGCTGGCCAACCGCGAAGAGATCGAAAAGCTCATCAGTGTATGAGTTCAGACTGGCAAGGCGGGAAAATCCCGGAAACCAAGATAGGAAACCGTTATGCGTGTGATCGATTTCTTCGACAGGGGTGTCGCAATCAACCCTAACGTGATCGCTTTGGAAGATGCTAAAATCGGCCGGAGTTACGGCGAAGTTCAGGAACGCACATATCGTTTCGCCAATGCCATCACTGCCGAAGGGTACGGACGCGACAAGATGGCCGGCGTTTACAGCCCCAACTGCGTGAGCGGCCTTGAAGTTATGCTGGGCTTGTTTCGTGCCGGCACGATCTGGGTTCCCGTCAATGCCAAGAACGGCGTAGAAGAAAACGCGTATATCCTGGATCATAATGATGTGGAGATTCTGTTTTATCACAGCGATCTTGCACCGGCGCTGGAACAATTGCGTGAACTTTGCCCAAAGATACAAAAATTCATCTGTCTGGATAAACAAGACGGCGCGGCACCATGGCTGGAAGACTGGATGGCCGCGGCCCCTTCAACCGATCCCGATGTGCCGCTTGGCCCTGATGATCTTGTCGGAATTTTATCCTCTGGTGGGACAACGGGGCGGCCCAAGGGGATCATGCTGACGCAGTTGAACTGGACCACGCTAATCGCGAACTATTATGCCAGTTTTGATGCCGGACCTGACCCTGTGCATTTGCTGATCACGCCTATGACCCACGCGTCAGGGGTGCTTGCCATTGCGTTGATGGCCGCTGGTGCGCGCAGCGTCATCCTGCCGGGATTTGATGCCGCCAACGTTCTAGACACAATTGAAAGCGAGGGAGTGACCCATCTGTTCCTGCCGCCGACCGCCGTTTACATGCTGTTGTCGCAACCGGAAGTTGCGCAACGTAGCTTTCCGTCATTGCGGTTCTTTCTTTATGCCGCCGCACCTATGGCCATTGACAAGCTGCGCCAATGCCTGAAGATTTTTGGGCCGGTCATGGCGCAGTGTTTCGGACAAGCAGAATCGCCGATGTTCTGCGCGCTGCTGACGGCAGAGGATCACAATGTTATCGGAGATCCGGCCCGCGAACACCGGCTTGCAAGTTGCGGCAGGCCCGCACTTTTGACACCGATGGCGATCATGGATGATGACGGTAACATTATGCCGCGTGGTGAGCATGGTGAAATTGTTGTGCGCGGAAATCTGGTGATGAAGGGGTATTACAAAAACCCCGAAGCAACCGCAGAGGTTTCCCAGTTCGGTTGGCACCATACCGGCGACATCGGGTATCTGGATGACGAGGGTTACCTTTATATCGTGGACCGCAAGAAAGACATGATCATTTCGGGCGGCTTCAACGTTTATCCCTCGGAAGTCGAGCAGGTGATCTGGTCGCATCCTGCCGTGCAGGATTGCGCGGTGATCGGTGTGCCTGACGAAAAATGGGGTGAAGCGATCAAGGCGGTGATCGAACTCAAACCCGATGCAACGGTGGAACCCGAAGCAATCATTGCATTGTGCAAGGAAAACCTTGGCAGCGTAAAGGCCCCCAAAACGGTTGACTTCTGGGATGAACTGCCGCGCAGCCCCGTTGGGAAAGTGCGCAAAAAGGACATCAGGGATACGTTCTGGCAGGGGCAAGCGCGCAGAATTTAGGGAGCAGAATTATGAACATCGCGTACATTTTGACACAGTCCGCGCGCGCCTATTGCGATCGACCTGCCGTCTGCTTGGGGTTGTCGACGTTCAGCACCTACACCCAATTACAGGACCGCAGCGCGGCCTTGGCCGCTGCGCTGAAACAGCGCAATCTGGTAAAAGGTGACCGTGTTCTGATCTTCATGGGCAACCGGCCCGAATATATCGAGATCCTGTTTGCCATCTGGACTGCCGGATGTGTTGCCGTTCCGTTGAATGCCAAACTGCACCCTAACGAAGTGACCTATATCCATGCTAACTGTGATGCCGCACTTGCCTTTACCGACCGGCCGGAAGACGTCGAAGGGTTTTCAGCAGTCATTGCGGTCGGTGGACCGGAATATAATGCGGCGTTACAAGCGTCAGCGGATTTGCAGCCTGCACACGCTGCGCAAACCGATCCAGCATGGATTTTTTATACCAGCGGCACGACGGGCCGCCCGAAAGGGGCGATACTGACCCACCGCAACCTCTGGACCATGACCACGAGTTTTCTGGCCGATATGTGTCCGGTTACGGAAATGTCGGCGGCGCTGCATCCGGCACCGCTGTCTCATGCGGCAGGGCTGTTTATGCTACCGTTTGCGCAGCGGGGCGCGGCGAATGTTGTGCCGCAAAGCGGTGGATTCGATCCGCATGAAATCGTGACGTTGCTGCATGAATATCCCCATTCATCTTTTTTTGTCGCACCCACGATGCTGACGCGTCTGACGGCCTGTCCTGCGCTTGACACGGCGGCCATCGAAAACCTTGATCTGTTGTTCTGCGGCGGTGCGCCGATTTATGTCGCAGACCTGCGCCGGGCGATGGCGCTGTTGGGCAACCGCATCTGGATCGGATACGGACAAGGCGAGGCACCATGTACGATCACTTATCTACCACCGCATATATTGAGCTGGGAAATTCCGGATAGTTGGCTGGGATCCGTCGGCATTCCACGCACCGGCGTCACGGTCTGTGTGGTGGATGAAACAGGCACACAATGCCCCCCAGATGTCGCGGGCGAAGTGATCGTCAGTGGCGATGTGGTGATGGCGGGATACTGGGGCAATGAAACGGCAACGGCGTCAGCCTTGCGGGACGGCTGGCTCCATACCGGCGACATTGGCAGCGTGGACGCCCACGGTTTCCTGACGCTCAAGGACCGGTCCAAGGACGTGATCATTTCTGGCGGGTCAAATATTTATCCGCGCGAGGTCGAAGAGGTGCTGCTGCGTCATTCCGGCGTGGTCGAAACTAATGTTGTTGGCCGCGAGGAGGCCGAATGGGGCGAGGAAGTCATCGCGTTTGTCGTGGCAGAGCCGGGCGTGACCGCACAGGCGCTGGACCGTTTTTGTCTGGATAACATTGCGCGGTTCAAGCGACCCAAGGCCTATTGCTTTGTTCTCGAACTGCCCAAAAGCAGCTACGGCAAAATACTTAAGACAGAGTTGCGCCAGATGCTGACCGACCCCGATACACAATTCGAAAAACCATAAAAAAGGAGACCCAAAATGACTGCCATTATTGCCGGTGTCGGCATGATCCCTTTTGCAAAACCGGGCGCATCGGCACCTTACGACGAGATGGGCGAGGTGGCGATCCGTCTTGCACTGGATGACGCCGGTATCGCGTTCGAAGACGTGCAACAGGCCTATGCCAGCTATGTTTACGGCGACAGCACAAGCGGGCAGCGTGTGATTTACCGCGTGGGCATGACGGGCATCCCGATTATCAACGTGAACAACAATTGTTCGAGCGGTTCAACAGCGCTTTTCCTCGCACGGCAGGCTGTCGAAAGCGGTGTGGCAGAATGTGTGCTGGCGGTGGGTTTTGAACAGATGGCCCCCGGTGCGTTGGGTGTTGTCTTTCCCGATCGCCCGTCACCGCTGGCGGAATTTGATGCCGCCACGGACCGGCTGATAGGGGACGTCGATCTGCCGATGACGCTTCGGTATTTCGGCGGTGCGGGCAAGGCGCATATGGAACGATTTGGTACGAAGATGGAGACATTCGCCAAAATTCGGGCCAAGGCTAGCCGCCATGCCGCGAACAACCCACTCTCGGTTTTCCGCAAGGAGATGACCACGCAGGATGTAATGGGTGCGCAGGTGATCTGGCCCGGTGTAATGACACGGCCAATGGCTTGTCCGCCCACCTGCGGCGCTGCGGCGGCGCTTGTGGTGTCCAAAGGGTTCGCTGAAAAAATGGGCCTTGATACAACTGTACAAATCCGCGCGCAGGCAATGACAACGGATAAACTGCTGGACCCTGAAACCGGCGACATGATCGAAGTGGTTGGCGCCAGGCTGAGCCGTGATGCCGCGCGCATGGTCTATGAAAAGGCGGGCGTGGGTCCTGACGATATCGACGTGATCGAATTGCATGACTGTTTCGCGCAGAACGAATTGATTTCCTACGAGGCCCTGGGGCTATGTGCCGAAAGTGATGGCGAAAAGTTGGTCGATGATGGCGACAACACCTTTGGCGGGAAATACGTCACGAACCCGTCTGGTGGTCTGCTGTCAAAGGGGCATCCACTGGGTGCTACGGGGCTGGCACAGTGTTTTGAGTTGACCAACCAACTGCGTGGAAAGGCAGAGAACCGGCAGGTCGATAATGCGCGGCTTGCCCTCCAGCATAACGTTGGGCTGGGCGGTGCGGCGGTTGTTACACTTTATGAAAGGATTACAGCATGACAAAACCACCAATGAGAGATCGTGACGATTTCGGCGTGGCACTTGTCACCGGTGCAGGTTCTGGCATCGGACAGGGGATTGCTTTGCGGCTGGCGGAGTTGGGCGCGAGGGTTGTTGTCACTGATATTGCCGAAACAGGCATAGCCGATACGGTCAAGCAGATCGAAGCGGCAGGTGGTACAGCGCTTGGGCAAAAGCTTGATGTGTCGGATCCGGCATCGGTGAATGCGGCATTTGACGAGACGGAACGCTGGGACAAATGCGTGGATGTGCTGGTGAACAATGCGGGTATCGTCGGGATTAATCCGTTCCTCGATTTTCCTTTGGAAGACTGGAACCGCGTTATGGCTATCAACCTGACAGGCAGCATGTTGTGCGCGCAACTTGCTGCGCGTGAAATGGTTCGTCAGCGATATGGCAGGATCATCAATATCACGTCGGTCAGCGGCATCCGCGCAGGGGTCGGGCGCACGGCTTACGGCACGTCCAAGGCGGCCTTGGTGGGGCTGACACGCCAGATTGCGCTTGAAGTTGCGGCGCATGGCGTCACGGCAAACGCGATTGCACCGGGCGCCATTACAACTCCGCTCACCGAAAGCACCTATACCGAAGAAACGGTTGCGCGCCTGTTGCCGATGATTCCGGCGGGTTACATGGCCGACCCTGCGGATATCGCGGCGGCAGTTGCCTATCTGGGCTCGCCTGATGCGCGATATGTGAACGGTGAAACACTGGTCGTTGATGGTGGATATGTCTGTGGCGGCATGATGCAGACTGGCTCGCTGGATCTGGGCACAAAAAGTTCGTCCTGAACACAAGGTGTCGCGCGGCGAGGCATTTTTTCATGTCGCGCGCATCATCGGGGAACGCACTATCTTGATGTCGCCGGATTGCTGATTCTCCGATCAAATCGGACGGGAGAAACCGACAACCTACAAGCCTATGTAACCTAACGTAAATTAGTTCTTGATTTGATTATATATTTTTGATTACTTATTGGTAAGTAAATAGAAAGACGCACGCATGACTCAAGCGAATGTACTGGTCGAATACCGTGGTCCGGTTGCGTGGCTGACGTTGAACAGGGCCAACAGTCTTAATGCACTTTCTGTCGACCTCATTGGGGAACTGCGCGCCGCGATAAGAGAGATCGCTGTGGCAAAACAGGTGCGCGCAATTGTGCTGACGGCTGCGGGGCGTGCGTTTTGCGCCGGTGCCAATCTGAAGGAAGTCCTCGCTGGTCTGGATGATGCCGATACGCAAAAGGGTGATTTTCTTGACGCTATCGGCGCGACGTTTCAAGCGCTGCGTGATTTGCCGAAACCGGTGATCGGCGGGCTGAATGGCATTACCGTTGCGGGCGGGCTGGAACTCGCGATGTGTTGCGATGTGCTGATTGCGGGCGAGAGCGCCAGAATTGGCGATGCTCATTCGAATTTTGGTGTGTTCCCTGGCGCAGGCGGCGCTGCTGTCTTGCCGTGCCGGATCGGACTCGCAAACGCGAAATACCTCTTGTTTTCGGGCCAAAGTCTACCAGCGCGCGAATTGATGCGCATGGGGCTGGTGCAGGAAGTGGTTGGTGATGACGCGCTTGAAGCGCGGCTGCACGAGTTCAGCCAGTTGCTGGCGACCAAAAGCCCGCTGGTCCTGTCGCAGATGAAGCGGGTAGCCAATGCATCCATCGAAATGACGCAGGTGGAGGCGCTGAAACAGGAACTTGCCGTGCTGCGCGAACATCTGAAATCCAACGATGCGGCCGAAGGACTTGCCGCATTCGGTGAAAAACGAAAGCCGGTTTTCACCGGCACATGAGCGGAGATTGAAATGACAAAAATTTACATTGCCGGGGTCGCGATGACCAAAATGGGACGCCTCGACGGGGCAACGGTAAAGTCGCTGACCTGCGAGGCTGTCGATGGCGCGATGGCGGACGCCGGCATTGGCAAGGATGACATTCAGGCTGCCTACTACGCGAACACAACACAGCGACATCTTGAGGCGCAGTTGATGATCCCGGGCCAGATCACCCTGCGCGAGATGGGATTTGAGGGCATCCCGATGGTAAACGTCGAAAATGCATGTGCCAGCGGGTCAACCGCGTTGAACCTTGCGGCTCAATTTCTCAAAGCAGGCGAGGGTGACGTGGCTTTGGCCGTTGGGGCCGAAAAAATGTGGACAGGTGACAAAGCTAAGATGTTCAGCTTTTTCGATGGCGCGTGGGATGTGTCCACCGTTGAGGAAAATACCGAAAAACTGATGGCGCTGGGCAAAGGCATCGACGTGCCGAATGACACCACTTCGGACAAGCCGTTTTCAGTCTTTATGGCGATTTACGGAGCGTTCGGGCTGGCGCATATGCGCACGTTCGGCACGACCCAAAAACAGATTGCTGCGATTGCAGCAAAGAACCACATGCATTCGGTTGAAAATGAAAAGGCGCAATTCCGCGCGCCTTATACCGTTGACGAAATATTAAGCGCACCACCGATCACTTATCCTTTGACCCTGCCAATGTGCGCCCCGATGAGCGATGGCGGTGCCGCTGCGGTTCTGATGACCGAGGCCGGATTGAAAAAGTTCGGGATCAGCCGGGATCGTGCCATCGAAGTGCGCGCCAGCGTGATCCAGACCGGATCAAACCGCGCGCCGGAGGATTATGAGAACCACCTGACCGCGATTGCGGCACGGCGGGCATATGAAATCGCCGGTATCGGTCCCCAAGACGTATCAGTTGCCGAAGTGCATGACGCAACAGCGGTGGGTGAGTTGATCCAGATCGAAAACCTTGGGCTGTTCCCATTTGGCGAAGGGGGTGCTGCATCCGAGCGCGGTGACACCTCCATCGGCGGGCGGGTGCCGGTGAACCCGTCGGGCGGGCTGGAATGCAAAGGCCACCCGATTGGCGCGACTGGGTTGGGCCAGGTTTACGAACTGGTATCGCAACTGCGCGGTGAATGTGGACCTAGACAGGTCGAAGGTGCGCGGATCGCCATCGCGGAAAATGGCGGCGGTTTGATCGGTATCGAAGAGGCCGTGGCCTCCATCCTTATTCTCGGGCGCTAGGAGCGAAAGATGTTCAAAACCGAAGAGCAGATAATGGCTTGCGATTCCTTGCGCCGGTTTCTGGATGACCAGATCGAACCGGAATACCTGAAGGTTAAGGATGCGCCGTTCGAAAAAGAAGTCATTCAGGGTTTCATGACGCGACTTGCCGAGTTCGGTCTGACATCGGCCCCGCATCCCGAAGAAGCGGGCGGTATGGGGCTGGATTGGACCACCCACCTGATGCTGTTCGAAGAGGTTGGTGTTACGGCAATAGATATCGCGCTGCCCATTCTGATCAACGTGGTGGCAGGTGAGATTCTGCTGAAGCTCGGGTCTGATGAGATTCGCAAAAAATATATCGGTCCGTTGCTTGCCGGTGAAATTACCGCGTCGATGGGCATATCGGAACCAAATGTCGGGTCCGATGTGGCCGCTGTCAAAACCCGAGCGCGGCGGGACGGCGATGACTGGGTGATCAATGGCGAAAAGACCTGGATCACCAATGGTCGCTTTTCGGATTTCCTGATATGCACCTGCGCCACCGATGAGGGCCTGACCCATATTCTAGTGGATCGCAAAGAGCATGGCTATGAAACCCGCGACATCAAAAAAATGGGTCTGAACGCACAATCCACGGCACAGATCTTTCTTGATGACGTGCGTGTGCCGATTGCAAACACGATAGGCGAGGTCGGCCGCGGCTTGCAGCAAACGCTTGTGGTGTTTGAACGGGCGCGCGTTCACATGGCCATGTGGGGAATCTCCCTGGCACGGCGCGCGTTGGAAGAGTCGATCAGATATGCGCAGGAACGCAACCAGCACGGCAAGCAGATAGCGGGTCACCAGCTCATCGCAGACAAGATCGCCGTAATGGCCACAGAGATTGATGCTGCGCGGCTTTTGACCCTCCGTGCCGCTGGCATGATCGACCGCGGCGAACGCTGCGACAAGGAATGTGCCATGGCCAAATGGTACGGCACGGAAATCGCAGTGAACGCAACGCGCCAAGCAGTGCAGATCCACGGTGGCAATGGTGTCACCACCGATTTTATCGTCGAACGGCTGGCGCGCGAGGCCATTATCGGGCCGATCCCGGACGGGACTACAGAAATACAAAAATTGCTGATCGCACGGACGCTTACCGGCGTGCAGGCATTCAAATAGGAGCGGTCATGGAAATCGAAGGCAAGACAATCATCGTCACCGGCGGGGCATCGGGTCTTGGCGCGGCGACGGCGAAATATCTGCGAGCACGCGGTGCCAAGATTGGTATTTTCGATATGTCGCAGGGCGCTGGCGATGCGCTGGTCAAGGAACTGGGTGCTTCAAACGCAATGTTCTGCAACGTCGATGTGACCGACGATGAAGGCGTGGACGCGGCAGTTGACGCCGTGGTTTCAAAATTCGGTGCGCTGCATGGGTGCATCAACTGCGCCGGGGTCGTCAGCCCGATGAAAGTGATCGACCGTGACGGCAAGGCCGCGTCGCTCGACACATTCCGCCGCACGGTTGATATCAATCTTGTAGGCACATTCAACGTAATGAGCAAAGCTGTTCAGCGGATGTTGTTGAATGAACCCGAAAACGGCGAAGAGCGCGGTGTTGTTGTCAACGTCTCCTCTGGTGCTGCGATGGAAGGGCAAATCGGCCAGCCGGCTTATTCGTCGTCAAAGGCGGGGGTGATGGGCCTTAACCTGCCTGCCGCGCGCGAACTGGGTGCCAAGGGCATTCGCGTCAACGCGATTGCACCCGGCCTGTTCGGCACGCCGATGGTCATGTCGCTGCCCGACAACGTGATCGCAAACCTCGAAGCCTCTGTCGAAGCGCCCAAGCGTGTCGGCCGGATGGAAGAATTCGCTCATTGCTGTGCCTTTCTGATCGAGAATTCATATATGAACGGCGAAACCGTGCGGCTTGATGCTGCCACGCGCCTGCAGGCGAGATAGGGCGATGCTGCAACGCTCAGGTCCCCTCAAAGGTGTACGCATTGTTGAAATGGCAGGTCTTGGCCCTGCGCCGTTTGCTGCGATGCATCTGGCTGATCTGGGCGCTGAAGTGGTGCGCATCGCGCGGCCCGGTCAGAAATTTCCGTTGCCGATTGATGCGAAATACAATCTGTTCAACCGCTCGCGCCGCAGCCTGACACTTGACCTGACAAAGGCCAGAGATGTCGACCGGCTCTGGCAGTTGATCGAACGTGCCGAGGTGCTGATCGAAGGGTTCAGGCCGGGCAAAATGGAAAAGCTGGGATTTGGTCCGGAACAGGTGCAGGCGCGCAATCCGGCCTTGGTCTATGGCCGATTGACCGGATGGGGACAGGAAGGGCCGCTGGCACATGCAGCGGGCCACGACATGAATTATGCCGCCATAACCGGTGCGGTTTGGGGTTTGGGCGATGCGGACCGCCCGCCACCTGCACCGATGAACCTGATCGCGGATCAGGGCGGCGGCGCGATGATGCTGAACGTTGGTATCCTTGCAGCCCTGACTCATGCGCGCGCCACGGGGCAGGGGCAGGTGGTCGATACGGCCATGACGGACGGGGTTAACCTGCTGATGACCATGCAGCACGGGTTGGTCGCATGTGGCGCTTGGTCTGATAAACGGTCTGGCGATTTTATCAACGGCGGCGTTGCGTGGTATCGTTGTTACGAAACGGGCGATGGCAAATATGTGTCCGTTGGATGTCTCGAACCGCAATTTTTTGCCGAACTTCTGGCACTTCTGGGCCTCACAGACGATCCGCGCTTTGCCGATCAATACGCACCCACCGCGCAGGCCAGTATGATGGACGCGCTTACGGAGATTTTCCTGACTGCGACCCAACAGGAATGGTGCGATATTCTGGAAGGCAGCGACGCGTGTTTCGCACCTGTGGTTTCTCTGGCTGACGCATCGGATCATGCGCATAATCGCGCCCGGGGCAGCTTTGTCACAGTAGGTGGCATCGAGATGCCGACGCCCGCACCGCGATTCTCGCGAACACAACCCGACACACCGACGACCGGAGATGCGGGAGAAATCAGCCTTGATGAAATCCTTGAACACTGGGGGAACAACGCATGACTGCCTTGTCTTTTGCCGATGCGATGCAGCTTTTTGTGGTCGGCCTGTCACAAGGGTGCCTTTATAGCCTGATCGCGATTGGTCTGGTGCTTGTGTATAAGGCGACTGAGCAGGTGAATTTTGCCCAAGGCGAATTCATGATGCTGGGGGCATTTGTCGGGTATCAGTTCATCGTGCTGATGGGGATGCCCTACTGGCTGGGTGCGATGTTGACATTGGTCTTCATGGGCGCATTCGGCTACGGCGTCGAAGCGCTTGTGGTGCGGCGCCTGACGGGCCAGCCGGTGTTCACTGTCTTTATCCTGACGCTGGCATTGGGTATCGCGCTCAGGGCGGTTGCAGGGATAATTTGGGGGTTTGGCAACTATTCGTTGCCTGCTCCGGTTGATGGCAATCTTACACTGGGCCCAGTGATCATTTCTTGGACCAGCGTGTTGTCGATTGTTGTCACCGCGGTTGTCGCCAGCGCGCTGTACCTGTTTTTCCGTTACGCTCGGCAGGGTGTCGCCATGCAGGCGTTGTCCCTGAACCAGTTAGCAGCGTTCTACATGGGTATTCCTGTGAAACGGCTGACATCCTCGATCTGGGCAATGTCCGCGATCTTTGGCGGGATTGCCGGACTGCTCCTGGGGCCAATGACGTTGGTTTCGACGCAGATGGGTTTTATCGGGTTCAAGGCATTTGCAGGGGCAATTGTCGGTGGTTTCGGCTCCATCCCCGGTGCGGTGATCGGTTGCTTGCTGATCGGTGTGACGGAACCGTTTTTCGATATCATGTTCCCGACCCTCAAAGGAATTGGTGCCTACTTGATCATGTTCCTTGTGCTGTTGATCCGTCCGCAAGGCCTGCTGGCCCAAATTTATGCAAAGAAGGTCTAAGCCATGCGCGTAATTTTTCGCAAATCCTATGTTCAGGACATCCAGCTTTTCCGCGACCGTGGACAGGCATTCTGGTATCTGCTGTTTGCCGCGATCGCACTGGCCGCGCCGCTGTTTCTGGACGGCTATTTTCTGGATGAACTCTCATTCGTATTCATCTATGCTATCGCGGGTCTCGGGCTAATGGTGCTGACCGGATTTTCCGGGCAGGTGAGTTTCGGACAGGCGGCGTTTGTCGCAATCGGTGCCTACACTCACACGATCCTGCTGACCCGTTACAGCGTGCCGTGGCTTTTGTCGCTGCCGATAGCGGCGTTGGTGGCTGGGCTGGTCGGGTTGGCCGTCGGACGGATCTGCGGAAAGATGCACGGGCTGTATCTGGCGATTGCCACGCTTTCGATTGCGATTGTGACCGAACGGCTCATCGGTGGTGCGGGCGATTTCACAGGCGGTCATCGTGGCCTTTCGGTGCCGGAAATCAATATTCTCGGGCTGGCCATCGACGAAAGCTGGAAAGTTTATCTGCTGAATTTTGTCATCTTCGTGGGTTGTATCCTGATCGTTCGCAACCTGACACGCACAAGGTCGGGTCGCGCCATGATTGCGATCCGCGACTCCGAAGTGTCGGCGCGGGCGTTGGGAACCAATGTGGCCTTCTTCAAGGCATATGCGTTCTTCATCTCGGCAGTTTTTGCGGGCCTCGCGGGCGGGCTGCTGGCGCACGCCTTCTTCTACATCACGCCGGAAACCTTCGGAATGGGGGAATCCATCCGTCTGCTGTTGATGATCGTCGTCGGCGGGATCGGAACCATCCACGGCGCGGTTTTTGGGGCGTTCTTTATCGTGCTGCTGCCAACCGTGTTGAGCTGGGTCAAGATCGTGCTGCCCAGTGCAGTCGCCACGTCCGGCGGTTTCGATAGTCTTGCATTCGGTCTGATCCTGCTGGGGTTCATCCTGTTCGAACCTGACGGACTTTATGGACGCTGGACCAAGATCCATCACTATTTCAACGTGTTCCCGATGTACAAGAAGCGCAGTTTCCAGCGTCAGAAGACATTCCTCAAAACGGAGCGTTTAAGATGAACGGGTTGGAGATAGATAACGTATCGCTTTCCTTTGGTGGTTTGAAAGCGGTGGATGGCTTGAGCTTTTCAGTTGAACCGGGGTCGGTGTTCACCATCATTGGCCCCAATGGCGCGGGCAAAAGCACGGTGTTCAACCTCATCTGCCGGATTTACGATCCGTCGCAAGGCGACATCCGGTTCAACGGCAAAAGCCTGCGAAAAGCGAAATCCCATGAGGTAATCAACCACGGCATTGCGCGGACGTTCCAGAATATCGAACTGTTCGAACATGCGTCATTGCTTGATAACTTGCTGATCGGGCGCATCCGTCACGGCAAATTCGGGCCTCTGAGTGAGCTGTTTTTTACCCGTTCGCAGATGCGTCAGGAACTGGCCCACCGCCGCAAAGCCGAAGAAATAATCGAGTTTCTTGATCTCGAAGGCTACCGTCATGCACGGGTTGCGGATTTGCCGTATGGCGTGCGCAAAAAGACCGAAATGGCCCGCGCGTTGGTGTCGGAGCCAAAGATCCTGTTGCTGGACGAACCGTCAAGCGGACTGACCAGCGAGGAAACCGACGATACTGCTTTTGTGATTGAAGATATCCGCGAGGTCCTGGGTGTCACCGTTGTTATGATCGAACACGACATGAAACTGGTGAACAAAGTTTCGGACATGGTGCTGGCCATCAACGAAGGCCGGTTTCTTGCAAGCGGCAGCGCATCCGAAGTTCAAAGCGATCCCGATGTTCAGGCGGCATATCTGGGAGGGCAGGCAGCATGACCGAGGTACTGCGCGCCAGCAACGTCGAAACGATGTATGGCAGGGTGATGGCCATTCGCGGCATCAGCCTGACGGTCAAGGAAGGGTCGGTCGTTACGGTCATGGGCTCCAATGGGGCGGGCAAAACGACGATTTTGAAAACCATCTCCGGCGCGCTTGATCCGTTCAAGGGGCAGGTGGAATTTGAAGGGCGCGATATCACCGCGCTTGACCCAGATGTCATCGCGCGCGCCGGCATCGCCCATTCACCCGAAGGGCGCGAAGTGTTTTCCCTCTTGTCGGTCAAGGACAACCTGATGATGGGTGCCTATTGCCGCAAGGATCGCGATGAAGTGGCGCGTGACTTGGAAAAGGTGCTGGGCTGGTTTCCCGTGCTGCGCACCTTTCTGGAAAAGCAGGCGATCTATCTATCTGGCGGGCAACAACAGATGTTGGCTTTGGGTCGCGCGTTTATGCAGCGTCCGCGCGTGATGTTGCTGGACGAGCCGTCGCTGGGCCTGTCACCGCTCCTGATTTCCGAGATTTTCCAGATCATCAAACGGATCAACGTCGAAGAAGGCGTGACCATGTTGCTGGTTGAACAGAACGCCAGTGTTGCGCTGCCGGCCGCCGATTTCGGGTACGTCCTTGAAACCGGCCGGATCGTTATGGAAGGTGAACGCGACGTTCTCATGAAAAGTGCTGACATTCGCGAATTCTACCTTGGCATCAAAGCAGAAAGTGCGCGCGGCGACCGCCGCTGGAAAGCAAGAAAGACGTGGCGATGAACACAATGCAAGACCAATCCACCGCAGGATGGACGCCGCCGCCGGTCCAGATTGACGGCTGTGACACGTTCTCCAAACTGTTCCGGCAGAACTGCAAGAAGTTCGGCAACAAAATCGCAATCCGCGAAAAGGATTTCGGCATCTGGAAAGAATTCAGCTGGCTGGACTATTACGCATCCGCGCGCAGGGTCGGGTGTTCACTTATGGCGTTGGGCTACCGTGAAGGTGACGTGGCCGCGATCATTAGTGAAGACAACAAGGAGTGGGTGTTTGCCGACCTTGGCATCCAGTGCATCGGGGCCACGACTCACGGGCTATATCCTACTTTGCAGGAAAAGCAAGTTGCCTATCAGTTGAACGATAGCGGAGCGAAGGTGCTATTCGTTGAGGATGAAGAGCAGCTAGATAAGTATCTGGGTGTGGAGGACCAGCTTGATCATCTCGAAAAAGTTATCGTATTTGATATGGAAGGGTTGCGCAGTTTCCAGCATGACAAAGTCATAGGCTGGGAAGAATTTCTCGCACTGTCGGACGCTAAAATCGAAGAACTGAGCGTTGAATTTGAGCGCCGCGTTGATGCGGGCGATCCCGAAGATATCGCAACGCTGATCTATACGTCCGGCACAACCGGTGCTCCCAAAGGTGCCGCGATGTCGCACCGCTTCTTTCTAGCGCAATCGGATAATTACCCCGAATTGCCGCTCGGACCGGGCGATGAAGTTTTGACGTTCCTGCCGCTGTGTCACGCGGCCGAACGGATCCTGTCTGTCTGCGTGCCGATCCGTCACGGCATAACCATCAACATCGCGGAAAGCGGCGATACATTTGCCGCTGACATTCAGGAAGTCGCGCCAACATTCATCTTTGCGGTGCCGCGCGTGTGGGAAAAATTCTATTCCCGTATCAATTTTGTGATGAATGATGCCACCGCATTTGGCCGGTTTGCCTATGACCAAGCCCTGAAAACGGCTGGACGCAGGGAGGCATTGATTGCTGCGGGAAAATCTGTGCCGACGATGCTTAGGCTTAGGCATAAGGTGCTGGACTTTCTGGTGCTTCGAAATATCAGGGTCGAACTGGGACTGGCGCGCGCGCATACGATCGTATCGGGTGCGGCACCGATTTCAGCCCGACTGCTCAGCTGGTTCAATGCCCTTGGGGTGACAGTACAAGAGGCATATGGCCAGACCGAAACCGGCATTGTGACTGCAACCATACCGGGCAGATCACCGATCGGTTCCATCGGCCGGGCAATGCGCAATGTCGAAGCGAAACTGGCCGATGACGGTGAAATCCTCATTCGCTCATCCAGCAATTTTTCGGGTTATCTGAACCAGCCTGAAAAGACGGCGGAAACCGTGGTCGATGGCTGGGTCTATACGGGTGATGTTGGGACGATGGATGCCAATGGTGACCTAACTATTCTGGACCGCAAGAAGGACATCATCATCACCGCAGGCGGCAAGAACATTACGCCTTCGCAGTTGGAAAACGAGCTCAAATTCTCGCCCTATATTTCTGATGCGGTGATCATCGGGGACAAGCGCAAATACCTGAGCGTGCTGATCATGATCGACCACGAAAACGTTGAAAAATACGCGCAGGAAAAGCGTATCCCGTTTTCCAACTACAAATCCCTGTGCGCAAACACCCAAATCCAGGACTTGATCGAAGGCGAGGTGGAACAGGCGAACAGCGGTTTCGCGCCGGTCGAGCAGGTAAAGAAATTCCGGCTGATCGACGTACTTTTGACAGCCGAAGACGACGAGCTGACTCCGACGATGAAGCTTAAGCGCAACGAGATCGAGCGCAAATACAAAGACCTGATCGAAACGATGTATTGAAACACCAAAGGGAGAGACCAATGAAGAAACTAGCAACAGCACTTGCGTTTACCGCAATGACAGCCACCGGCGCGATGGCCGAGGGGCTGCAGGGCGTGACCGACGACATGATCACGCTTGGCACCTATACGGACCTAAGCGGGCCGTTGGCAGTCTGGGGTGTGCCCGAGGCGAATGGCCTGCGCATGCGCGTGGACGAGATCAATGCGGCGGGCGGCATTCACGGTCGCCAGCTTGAGATTATAATCGAGGACACGCAATATCAGGTGCCCCGCGCGATTCAGGTTGCAAACAAACTGATGCGCCGCGACCAGATTTTTGCGATGGTTGGCGCGCTTGGCACACCGATGAACCTAGCGATCATGCCGCAACAAATTGAAGCGGGAATTCCCAACATGTTCCCGATGTCGGCCGAGGTCGAGATGTATGAACCATTGGATCCGATGAAATACGCATTTTTTCGCAGCTATACAGACCAGTTTCGCGCGGGCGTTGCATACTTCAAGGAAAATGGTGATTTCTCAACACCCTGCATTGCGCAACTCGCAAATGAAGCTGGTGAATCAATGGCGCTTGGCGTCACGCAGCAATTGGCAGAGTATGACATGAAAGTCGCGGCCAAAACGGAGCATTCGGCAACCGAATCCGATATGCTCTCGTCTGTAACCACATTGAAAAACGCCGGTTGCGATATCGTGTTTCTGGCGGGTGGGGTGCGCGATACAATTCTAGTTGTTGCAACATCTAAAAAGCTTGGTTTTGAACCGACTTTCGTGACTGGAATGGTGTCCTATATGGATGCAGTTGCGACTGCCGCTGATGGCGCGATGGATGGTCTATATCTGGTATCGCCTTTTGTTTTTGCGAACGCAGGAGACTCCGAAGGGGAAGCAAAACGTATCCTGGAGAGTTACAGCGAAATTTACGGTGAAAAGATGGCCCCACAAGCGCAGCTTGGTTACGTTTTCATCGACCTGATTGCCGTGGCGCTCGAAGCTGCTGGTCGCGATCTGACGACCGAAGGATTTCTGGCCGCAACCGACGCGATCACTAGCTATGTTGATCCGATCGGCGGCCAGTCGGTCAGCTTTGGCCCGGAAGACCATCAGGGCATCGAAAGTCTGATTATGGCAAAAGTCGAAGACGGTAAATGGACTATTGCGGCCCGCGGGCTCGACTACTAATCTGTCAGTGATAAATGCGGGCGGTGCTTCGGTTCCGCCCGTTGGTTTTGAAAGAGTAGCTTTGACTAGAATCCATTGGCACAAAAAAACCAAAGATGCCAAAGGCCAGCAAAAGCTGAAACGGCGGGCCATGCTCAATCTGGCCGCGCATTCGTTTTCAACAGTCGGATACAAACAGACATCGATGGATGACATCGCAGCGGCACTCGCAGTCACCAAGCCCGCGCTTTATTATTACGCCAAAAGCAAAGAAGATATCCTGATGCAATGCGCCCGCATCTCGCTGGAGCGGGTCGAGCTATGCTTCACATCGGCACAGGAAGTTCAGGGTAACGGGCTTGATCGTATCCGCGTATTCTTTAGAGTCTATGCGAACATGGTTGTGAGCGAATTCGGCTCTGCCTTGATGCGCGAAGCGCGGCGCAATCTGACCGGAGAAAATCAGAAGAATTTGCGTCAGACACTGATACACGGTCAGAATTTTCTTGAAAGTATTATCGCAGAAGGGATCAAAGACGGTTCTATCCGCGATTGCGACTCAAAGCGCCTCGCACATGTGCTTTTTTCGGCCTTCAACCAGATGCCGATCTGGTATAATCCGAAAGGGCCGCTTAACCCAGAGAGTATTGCAGATGAAATGCTGGAACTAATCATCCATGGCGTGGGTGCGAAGAATACTTGATTCTAAATTTGTTGCCTATTCAAACAGCGCCGATTTTATTAAAGATTTAACATAAGATGGACTCTCGGATTTTTGAAGGAGCACTTTCATAATTAACATAAACTTCATTATGCGCCTTTATATTTTGTTTCGGGCACATTCTAAACTGATGGATTGGATGCCCCTCCTGCTGGTTCATTATAGAACCGTCCGAGCCATGGTGGTGCGGACGTCTTGCAGGAGGAACAAATGTCAGAAGCATTTATCATCGGTATCGACCTGGCGAAGCGCGTTTTTCAAATACACGGCGCTGATGCCGCAGGTAAAGTCTTATACCGTAGAAAGCTGAGCCGGCCTCAGTTCAATAAGTTTCTAAATGAGCACCCAAGTTGCATTTTTGCGATGGAAGCGTGCGCGTCCGCCCATCATTGGGGGCGTGAAGCGCTTGCTGCAGGTCATGAGGTTCGATTGGTACCGGCACGATATGTGAAACCGTTTGTCAAACGCCACAAGAGTGATGTTGTCGATGCAGAGGCCATTGCAGAAGCCGCGATGCGTCCCTCAATGCGCTTCGTCCCAGTGAAAGCCCCGGAACAGCAAGCACAGGCGATGTTGTTTCGGACGCGCGAATTGTTCGTGCGGCAGCGCACCCAGCTTATCAATTCGCTTCGCGGATACTTGGCGGAGTTTGGGATTGTGCTGCGGCTACGCATTCGGAACGCTGATATTCTCAAACGAGAAGTAGAGGAACAGGCACATAAACTGCCCGACGAAGCCAAAGGCTTGGCGGAACGGCTCCTAGCGCAGATCGAGACTATCAGCGCAGAAGTCGAAGGTCTGGATCATTCCATCAAGATGCATGCAAAAACGTCAGAGGAAACGCGGCTTATGCAAACGATGCCTGGCGTCGGCCCGATGTCCGCCATCGCAATTTCGGCCTTCTGTCCTCCCGCCAAAAACTTTCGCACGGGGCGGGATTTTGCAGCATGGCTTGGTCTTGTACCTCGACAGCATTCGACAGGTGGTAAGGAACGGTTGGGGCGAATTACAAAAATGGGCCAGAAAGATGTGAGGCGGTTGCTGATCATCGGTGCAATGTCCGTCATCAATTCCATCGAACGATGGAAGCGTTGTGCCGAACCATGGTTAGCGCGTATGCTTGAAACACGCCCCCGTATGGTTGTTGCTGTTGCTTTGGCAAACCGCATGGCTCGGAGGCTTTGGGCCATGTTGATGACGGGCCAGATTTATCGCATTCGCGGGGCCGTCGCTTAGCGGCAGACCCACGGATACCGGCAGGTATGTGAGGACGAAAGGATCGACTAAGGAAAGCGGATCGACGAGAACGAACATGGAAAAACCAGTGCAACCCTTCGCGGCTTCGAGCCCGATAAACTGATTTGGAGCCAAGTTCGCGCATCTCCATAAGGGCCAGCAGCCAAGTGTGCTGCACAAACAGGCCGGACACGTGACTGCACCCGATCATGCTATCTAAACGTCGAAACAATCACCCACATAAACCGGGGCATCCACACGTGGGTTGCGACAAATCCCCTATCTTGCTGGAAAGCAAGAAGAACGGACACGGCCCACACAGAGTTAGGATTGCGTGAAAGACGCACGATTGAAGACATGTTGAACGCGAAGATGTCAGTGAACAAGATTGCAGTTGAGATTGGGAGACATCGTTCGACCGGGTTTCGTGAGATCAAGCGGAACAGATACATTGATAAAGAGCTCCCCAATCTTAGTGGTTATTACGGTGTGACCGCGCAGAGGTCCGCCGTCGACCGGCGCGCGCGTCGGCGCAAGCTGGTGCGGTTTATTGAATTGCGAGATGCCGTGATTAAACAGCTCAAAGTTGGCTGGTCTCCGGAACAGATCGCGGGTCGACTTCAGTTGGACGGCCAGAAACTTCGTGTCAGCCACGAGACGATCTATGCCTACATTTACGGACCCGATGGCCAGTCCGAAGAATTGGCGCGGTATCTACCGCATCGCCGTAAGAAGCGGCAACCAAGACGCAGGCGAACACCTCGAGGTCTTGCTTTCCCACCAGATCGGTCGATTCACCAGCGGCCTGACTATGTTAAAACCCGCGAAACATTTGGTGAATGGGAAGGCGACCTCATGATTTTTGAGAGAGCGCACGGTAAAACCAATGTTGCTTCTCTGGTGGAACGCAAAACGCGCTTTGCCGTTCTGTTCCGCAACAACGACCGCAGTACGACGCACCTGATGAACAAGCTGATGAGTGTGATGGAACCCCTGCCCCAGCCGGCGCGAAAATCGATCACCTTTGATCGAGGGATCGAATTCCGCGACTGGCGCAAGCTGAAGCCCGGTATCGGAACCGAGGCGTGGTTCTGCGATCCGCAGGCTCCGTGGCAAAAGGGTGCAGTCGAGAATCTGAATAAGCGCGCACGGCGGTATCTACCACGCGATGCACCCGTGGCCGCGCTCTCAAATCGAGACATGAAATCGATTTGCGATCGCTTGAACGGCACGCCAAGAAAGTGCCTGGGCTGGCGCACGCCAACGGAAGCCTTCAGAGAAGAACTGATGAAAATGAGATAGAGGAACGCGTCGCAACGTGTCTTGAGATTCCAGGGGCGCGCGCTACCCTCAAGTACGACTCTTGTTAGAAAACAGTAGTTTATCTAGTGAGAGGAATCGGTATGGGAGCCGTTTACAGCCAACTGAGTATCACAGAACGACGCAAGATAGAACGCTGGAGACACGCAAAGGTCCCCGTCGATGAGATGGCGCGCGTTCTGAAGCGCTGCAGATCCACGATATTCCGTGAGCTGAAGCGCAACCATTTCTCGGATGAAAACATGCCCGGATGCGATGGCTATTACGGTGCAGCTGCGCACCTGATACAAGCGGAACGCCGTGCTCGGGAGCGCAAACTGATCAAACATCCTGAGCTTCGAAAGCGCGTGATTGAGCGTATCAAGAACGGTTGGACACCAGAGCAGATCAGTAACCGCATGATCCACGAGCGCGCTTCCCTCAGGGTCTGCCAGGAAACCATCTATCGCTACATCTATTCCAAGGAAGGTCAGCGCGAAGACCTGTGGTGGTATCTACCGACCCACCGTGTCGCCCGCAGACCGCGTCGCACCAGAAGGCGCAGAGAACCCAAATTCCACCGCGATGTCAGTATCCTGTTCCGACCCGATGATGTCGCTCATCGCCGTCAGTTTGGCCACTGGGAAGCTGATTTAATGCTGTTCAAACAGAAGCTTGGCCAGTCCAACGTTACCTCATTGGTTGAGCGCGTCAGCCGCTTCACCGTGATCCTGAAAAACCCGAACAGGCGCACCAAGCCGGTCATGGGAAAGATCATAAGGTCTCTCAAAGATCTTCCCCTCGTCGCCCGTCGGTCCATCACTTTTGATCGCGGAACTGAGTTTGTCAGTTGGCCACACCTACAAGCTGAGATCGGAACCCAGACGTGGTTCTGCGACCCCTCCAGCCCCTGGCAGAAAGGCACAGTCGAGAACACAAATCGACGCCTTCGAAGGTGGTTGCCCCGCAAACGCGACCTCCGGCAATGCACAGATCACGATATGAAGGTGATCTGTGATCGCCTCAACAACACGCCGCGCAAGTGCCTCGGATGGAAGACGCCAGCCGAGGTCTTCCGCGAAAAGATGTTGGAGGAAATGCGATGACGCCCCTACCCTGAGCTCGATAAGAGTCGCAGTTCAGGTATCGCTCACAGATCGAAATTGGGGCCGATGTGGTGTTGCGGGTGCCGGGCGATGTTCCGGCGGAGCGAGCAGCAGCGGTGGCGCATGCGTTGCGAGGATCGACATGATTGTCGCGGGGCAGCGCCAGCCTATCTTGATCGCGACGCGGCCGGTAGACTTCCGCTGCGGCCATCGGGCGTTGGCGTTGATCGTACAAACTGAGCTGAAGCTCGATCCTCATTCGGGGGTAACGATCGTGTTCCGTTCGAAACGCGGTGACAGGCTGAAGATTTTGGTTTGGGATGGAACAGGTCTTGTGATGGTTTACAAAGTTCTGGAGCAAGGCAGCTTTGCTTGGCCGAAGGTTCAGGACGGGACAATGCGGCTGTCGCGCGCCCAGCACGAAGCTCTGTTTGAAGGTTTGGACTGGCGCCGGATCATTGCGCAGCGGGTCGCTGCCCCCGTTGCTGCGGGTTGATTTATTAGGCTGTTTTGGCTTTGTTTTATTGGCTTTCCTTGCGGGAACAGCTATAAATCCACATGTCGCAGCCCTTCGATCTCAGCCTATTTCCAGACCTTCCGCCCGAAGTTGTGAAGGCGTTCGAGGCCGCGCAGTTTGAGCTGGCGGTTGAGCGTGCGGCCCGCCAGCATGAGCAGGCGGTCGTCGCCGAAAAGGACACCTTCATCACCGAGTTGAAGGCCCTGATCGAGAAGCTGCAAGGTCAAGTCGGACAATACCGACATGCGAAGTTTGGGCCTAAATCCGAGAAGTTGGACACTGCGCAGCTCGAACTGGCGCTGGAGGATCTGGAAGCCGCCATCGCCGAGACCCAGCAACAGATTGACGCTGTCGAGGCGAAGATTGCGGCCAGTGAGGCCAATCCCGAGAAGAAGGCGCCGCGCAAGAAGCGCAAAGCGCGCGCCTTGCCGGAACACCTGACGCGCGTCGAGCGCATCATTGAGCCAGACAGCATCGTCTGCCCTTGCGGTTGTGGCGACATGGTCAAGATCGGCGAGGATCGGGTCGACCGGCTGGATTACATCCCGGCGCGGTATCAGGTGATCGTCACAATCCGCCCTAAATACGCCTGTCCCAAAGGTCGCGCAGGCGTGGTGCAGGCGAAAGCTCCGGCGCATCTTCTGGAGGGCAGTTGGCCCACCGAGGCGCTGCTGGCGCAGATCGCCGTGTCCAAGCATTCCGAGCACATGCCGCTGAACCGCCAAGCTGTGGTCATGGCGCGGCACGGTGTGCCGATCGACCGATCGGTCCTCGCCGACTGGATGGGTCGGACCGGTGCGCTGATCGCGCCGGTGGTGGACCGAATGGCGGTGCTGCTGAAACAGGGCAGCACCCGGCTTTATGTCGATGAGACGACCGCCCCCGTTTTGGACCCCGGACGTGGCAAGACCAAGACCGGCTATCTTTGGGCGGTGCTGCGCGACGATCGCGGCTGGAACGGCCCGGCGCCACCGGGCGTGGTGTTCCACTATCGGCCCGGCCGAAAGGGCGAATACGCCAATGAACTCCTGACTGGCTTCAATGGCACGATCCAAGTCGACGCCTATGGCGGCTATACCCATCTGGCTAAGCCAAACCGCAAGGGGGGTGAGCCATTGAAGCTGGCATTCTGCTGGGCCCATGGGCGGCGCAAGCTGATCAAGGCCACGCCGCAGAAAGGCTCGCCCATCGTCGATGAGGCGTTGGTGCGCATCGCGGCGCTGTACAAGATCGAGGATGCCATCCGCGGGTCAGCGCCTGAGCATCGTCGGGCGGTCCGCCAAGAATTGTCTCGCCCTCTGGTGGATCAGTTCTTCGCCTGGTTGGCCGCTCAGGCCGCGCGCGTCTCGCGCAAATCCGACCTCGGTGTGGCGCTTGCCTACATGCTGCGGCGACAAGACGGCTTCCAGCTCTTCCTCGAAGATGGCCATGTCGACATGGACTCCAACCTTGTCGAGAACGCTATCCGCAGCCCGGCCATGAACCGCCGCAACGCGCTTTTTGCTGGCCACGATGAGGGCGGCCGTTCTTGGGCGCGCTTCGCAAGCCTGATCGGCAGCTGCAAGATGAACGGCGTGGAGCCCTATGCCTACTTGCGCGACCTCTTCACCAAGCTCGCCAACGGTCATCTCGACCAAGACATCGATGCTTTAATGCCATGGGCCTACGCTGCGGCCTCATCCCCTCATAATGAGCTCATCCGGTAGTCCCCAGTGAGCTCATTCTGAGCACTCACGAAAGCGAAAACCCGACCGCAAGTAGATTCACAATGGGGCGTGGACGCCGCATACAATTGAGACGATGACAATAGGGCTGCAGTTGGATCAGATGGATACGGCAAGCTGACCTGGCAAGGAAAGCTCCGACATCGAGCCCTTTGTGACACCGTTGCTCCAGATGACATGAATGTTTGAGCGCAGATAGATTGCAATTTGCCGCTAGTATCCCCAATTCAGCTAAAACGCAGGAGGCTACCTATGCAATGTCCGATCGATGGAACCCAACTGGTGATGACAGACCGCTCCGGTGTAGAAATTGACTACTGCCCTCAATGTCGTGGGGTTTGGTTAGACCGAGGCGAGCTGGACAAGATCATTGAACGGTCGGATCCCGAACCTGCCCCCCGTGAGGTCGCCTCCCTGCGCAGTTCGGGACAAGATCGCGACCACGGCAAGCCTTATAAAAAGAAGCGTCGCGAAGGCTTTTTGAGCGAGCTTTTTGACTTTTGAAAGGCCTGATGGGCTTAGGTGGTACTTCTTGAAAAATCATGCGTTTCCGACGAGCTGCCTTGGCGTGCTTCTGACTGTCGCTTCTCTCTTTGGCACTTCCGCGATCGGGCAGGAACCGGAGCAGGAGAAGCAATTGCGCATGCTCGGCAGATGTTCCGGTTGTACCTTCGAGCAGATGGACCTCACAGGTCGGAAGTTGACCGGAATTGACCTGACCGAAGCTCAATTAAGGGACGTCGACTTCTCGGAAGCAGGTCTCAACCTTTCGCTGTTTGACCAGGCTACCCTCGAGAATGTTTCGTTTGCCTCTGCCGATTTGACGGGCGCCAGTTTTACCGGTGCCAAGCTCATCAACGTAACATTCGAGAACGCGGTTCTCAAAGCAGCCGTCTTCGAAGATGCCATTCTCATCGACACTGATCTTGATGCTGGGATCTACTGCAACACGCAGGTGCCAGATGAGACGATGGTCAGCACCGAATGCGATTGAGCGGCCATCTAATCGGTCTGGCTTGAGCTACATCTTCATGCGGCCTCGGCCGGGAATATTCAGGAAGGCTAGCTGATCGCGCCGCTTTGGAACAGGTATCCAATGTAAACTGCATAACCCGCTATGAACAGGAAGCCTGCTACTCGACCGATGCGCTTGGCTGCAAACAAGATCACAGCCAGGCCGCAGGACAGTAGTAGCATGAGCACCATATCAAGCCCCTGGAACCGTTCACTGACTTCAATCGGAACGATTGCGGATGTGATCCCAAGGATCGCTAGGACGTTGAAAATATTACTCCCAATCACATTGCCTATGACCACGTCAGACTGTTTTTTGAGGGCCGCAGAGATAGATGTGGCCAGTTCAGGCAGGGAGGTGCCGATGGCTACGAGGGACAGACCAATCACAGCATCGGAAACCCCGAACGTTTTCGCGATGGACCCGGCCCCGGACACCAGCAGATTAGCACCCGCCACGAGCGCTATGATGCCGCCTAGAACAAAGACGGTGGCAACGCTCGTTTTGGTGATGCCGGAACTTTCAAACTCCTCGGTCTCATGCTCGAACATCTGGGAGTCCCGGCTGCGTTTTTCCATCCAGAACGTCGCACCGAGGTAGACAGCTAGAACCGCGAGCAAAAGTGCGCCCTCGAGGCGGTTTAGAAACGCTCCTTTGAGCAGGCCAAACAGCGCGAAAGCGACCAAGGCCGCTACCATCGCTTCCCGTACAGCAGACCTATCCCAACCGGCGATCGGCATGATCAAGGCCCCAGCCCCGATGATAAGTAGGATATTGGCGATATTGCTTCCGACCACATTGCCCAGAGCAATTTCGGGGGATCCGCTGAAAGCGGCCTTCAAGGAGACCAGCAGCTCTGGTGCTGATGTGCCAAACCCAACGATCGTCAAGCCAATGACCATTTTGGAGAGTCCGGCCCGTTCGGCAATCGCAACGCTACCGCGAACAAGACCTTCGCCCCCTGCGAAGAGCAAAACGAGGCCGGCTGCGATGTAGATCAGATCAATGCCCATGCGGTCTCAGTTCATAAGAATATTGCATAGGCTCTTGGTTCCCTCAGGTTCATACCCAAATAGAGTTCCATTCAGCTCCCTACAAGAGTGGAACAGGGCGCATTCCGAAGGGACCTGCCAATCAATACCCCAGGCAGATGGGCCCCCAAGTTAAAGGCAGACCAATGACCACCATCCGAGAGACACTTTTCTATACTCCTCCCCATCGGGGCTTGGGAAAATCGTGACAATCGACTTCAGTTATCCACTGTCGAAAAGGCAAAGGACCGTCAAAAGTCGTTCTCTATCGTTCAATTTGCTTTGCGTGCTTCGGAGTGAGCGCCCGCGCAACGCGATACCCCTTGGTCATCTCTTAGAACAGTTGGGGGAGCGGTCATTCGGTTGGGCCATTCTGCTCTCATCCCTAATTAACCTGTTGCCGCTGCCTCCGGGCGCCACGCTTGTAACGGCCATCCCCCTGGTGTTCTTTAGTGTTCAATTGGTGCTCGGGCGTTCTTATATTTGGCTGCCGCCTTGGATTGCCAAACGGTCATTGTCCCGTTCCGCTCTGAGAAATACTGTGCTGCGTCTACGGCCGATTTCCCGACGCGTTGAGCGCCTGACTCGACCGCGCCTGCAAGGCGTATTCCAAACCAAAACTGAGCGTCTAATCGGATTGCTTCTCTTAGCAATTGCCTTGGCACTGTTTGTTCCTTTACCGCTCAGCGGGTGGTTTCCTGCTATTTCACTTTTCGTCTCAGGTATTGGTTTTGTTGAGCGCGATGGACTTGTTGTACTTGCTGGTATCGGCATGGGGCTGGCTTCGATAGTCCTGACGGTTCTCGTCGCGTTGTCAGTTGCAGCCGGGGCGGATGCCATTATGCATTGAGGGTGTCCTATGCAAATTTAGACCCAATACCTATTACGTCGGGTACTGTCCTTTGGAGCATTAGCCCACCGAGCATGGCAAAGCCGAACGTTAACAGGGTTACCGTCCTTCTTGGACCCCGCTGTGAATAGCAGAAGATGGTAGGATGCGCGGGATAACGGCGAGGATGATCAGCACGATCACCGTCGCTAGGACCGCAGTTGCCTCGAGACCGAGCCCCGCGACGATACCAATCCCAGCGGTAGCCCAAATGTTTGCAGCAGTCGTCAGCCCTTGGACCTTTTGTTCTGCTGCGCGTATAATGATCGCTCCTGCCCCTAAAAAGCCAATACCCTGAATGATACCTTGCAGAACCCGTGACATGTCTGGAGTGGGCATGCCACTCTGTAATGGGCCGATCACGAAGAGTGCCGCCCCAACAGCCACCAGCATATGGGTGCGCACCCCGGCGCTTCGCGCTTTGAGTTCTCGTTCATAGCCAAGCAGCCCGCCCAAAAACGCGGCCAATACCAAACGCAGCGTTATACGCGTCATGGTGGACAAATCGGGAATATCGGAAAATTCGTTGATGATGGTTGCCCAGACTTCTTGCCACACGGGTTTAATCCTTATTCAGCGCAACCTCGGCCGAGGTGCAACAACACCAGGGCGCCTCAGAACACCCTGCGCAGTAATCAGCTAGGGTAACAGCCTTACAAGCGCCACTCAGTATTCAAAGAAAGTTTGGGAACATGAGCGGGCACTCCGATGACCTGAAAAGCTCTATGATCACCTAAAAGCTCAGAGCAGACCGTTAACGAGATTGCTTTTTAGAGAAACGTGCGAAAGTTGGTGATGCCCTGAGGGGCGGCATATCATGGCGGTGTTCAGACGCCGTCGATTCTCTGCTGAGAAAAGGATATGCCACATGTCAGAGTCTACCATCACCCAACTGCCCGATCCATCGGGATTTAGCGCTGATCCGTTCACGGATGTCATCCGCGATGGCGCGCGCAAGCTGATCGAACAGGCGGTCCAGGCCGAGCTGGCCACCCTCATGGCGGCCTTTTCCAATGAAAAGCTTCAGGATGGGCGGGCACGTCTTGTCCGTCATGGTCACCTACCGGAACGCGATGTGATGACCGGCATTGGTCCGGTGCCCGTGAAGGTGCCGCGGGTTCGGGATCGGGGTGCTTACGAAGACAAGATCACCTTCACGCCCAGCATCCTGCCGCGTTACCTGCGCAAAGCGAAATCTATCGAAGAACTCCTGCCGTGGCTTTACCTCAAGGGCGTGTCTACGGGCGATTTTACCGAGGCGCTTGAAGCGCTGCTGGGCCCGAATGCCAAGGGTCTATCCGCTAAGACCGTCACGCGCCTGAAAGCCGATTGGTGGCAGGACTACGAGGCTTGGCAGAAACGCGATCTTGGCTCGCGGCGCTTTCTCTACATCTGGGCAGACGGTGTCTACTTCAAGCCGCGAATGGCTGAGGAAAAACAATGCGTTCTGGTAATCGTGGGTGCTGATGAATATGGCCGCAAGGAACTTCTGGCCATGACCGATGGCTTCCGTGAAAGCACCCAAAGCTGGCGCGAGGTGCTGCTTGATCTCAAGCGGCGTGGCCTGAAACAGGACCCCAAGCTCGCCATCGGGGACGGTGCCCTGGGGTTCTGGACAGCCCTGCGCGAGGTGTTCGCCACGACGCGGGAGCAACGCTGTTGGGTCCACAAGACCATGAACGTGCTGAACGCGATGCCGAAATCTGTGCAAGCCAAGGCCAAGGGTCATCTGCACGACATCTGGCAGGCCGAGACAAAAGCCGAAGCCAACGTCGCCTTCGATTTCTTCGTCGAAACCTACGGCGTGAAATGGGACAAGGCGGTCACCAAGCTGGTCAAGGACCGGGATGCGCTGCTGACCTTCTACGACTATCCGGCGGAACACTGGAAGCACATCCGGACGTCAAACCCGATCGAGAGCACCTTCGCCACTGTCCGGCACCGCACGAAACGCACCAAAGGATGCCTCAGCCGCACGACCGGGTTGGCCATGGCCTTCAAGCTAATGATGTCAGCGCAGAAGAAATGGCGCAAACTCGATGGACAGAACCGTCTGCCCGAGATCATCCAAGGGGTTGAGTTCCGCGATGGGATCCGCCAGCTTCAAACTGCCGCCTGATCAGGCATCACCAACTTTTGCCCATATCTCTGCTTTTTAGAGGTACTTGTTGTGGCCCGTCTGTAGCTGTCCTGTAGGCCTAATGAGGTCATTCTGTAGGCGCCTTGTAGACGTGACGCTGAAGGAGGATTTCTCTCCCGAGACCTTATGCCTATCGGTATAGACGGGGTGGTCGAAATGCAGGTAGCTGCGCATTAGGGAAAAACCAATCTGAAATGCGCAGCTAACCATCAGTCTCGCTCCCCGGATGTCTAGTTACTTTTCGGTCCCGAGATAGTTGAAATTCTAGGTTTCCACCGGTCAGATACGCATAGCATCGGGTGCAGTGCCGCTCTCGACCTGACTACGGAACCAATTTGGCTGTCGGCCCTTACCTGTCCAGGTCTGTTTCTTATCGTCTGGGTTGGCATACATTGGTTTTGAGGGCTTCGAAGTTTTCTTAATCTTGGCCCGCTTTTGCGCAGGAGCTGAGGGTTGCGTCTCTGAAATTTCGCCTAAGGAAAATCCAAATTCTGCGGCCGCTTTAGTAGCAGCTTTTCTTGCCTCTCGCTGATCTCTGTTTCGAGCCGCCTGCAATGCCTTTTTAACATCAGACAGAAGCCTCTCGAGCTCTTTTCGCGACATTGCCTTCAGGTCATTTTTCGTAAACATACCAGCCTCTATTTCAGATACGCCCCATATATGTATCAATAGGCATTAACGTCGACCCTCTAAAGTACATAGGTATCAGTATTTCTCTTTTCCGGGCAAAGTGGCTATAGCACTGGATATGAGGTTTCCCGGTTACATACATGGGGCCAGATCGTAGGCGCCGTCCTGCTCAAGGCAATCCTTCAATCGGGTCGTTCAACGGCAGCCTGCGCGATGAGCTGCTGAATGAGGAGATATTCGACACTCTGGACGATGCGCGGCTGGCCACGCTGCCTCAGCGAGGGACAGAGCTTACCCGTTCCAAGGCAAAAGTTCATGGATGGGCGGTGGATATCTACCAATGCCCGTCTTTCTGATGGGCTGTTCGATCGTTTATCGATGGCCCTATGTGCGCGTACGAAGTTACCCCCGCCTTTTTATCGGTCTGTGATACCGGCCACCGCCGCGAGCACAATGACGAAAAGATCCGTATCGTTGAGGAAAACTGCCTCTTTTGAGACTTCTTTCCGGGCGCACCGTCAAACGGTGATCGGTTGGCTCTTAGCTGGCCCATCGACGATCATCATTGCGCAGCCTCGCGAGCAGCGCTCAACGCGGCTGTTGATACCATAGAGGCGGCGGATCATCGCGGGTGTGAGTACTTCTAGCGTCGGACCGGTGGCGAGGATGCTGCCCTCGCCCAAAGCGATGGTGGTCGTGCTGCACCGCATCACCTGATTTAGGTCATGCAAAGCGAGGATCATCACAGCTCCGCTTTCAGCGGCATAGGATTGCAACGCCTCCAATACCTCGTATTGCCGGTAAAGGTCGAGCGCGGAGGTGGGCTCGTCCATCAGGATAACCTGTGGCCGCGTCACCAGCGTCTGTGCGATCGACACAACCTGACGTTGCCCGCCGGACAGTTCCGGCAACTGCCGCTCAGCAAGTGCGGTGATGCCCAATCTGGCCAAAACGTCGTTCACGGCCGTCAGCTCGGAAGCCGAAAGGCGCCAGCCGCCCCCACCCTGCTTCAGCGCGAGTATGATGGATTCGTAGACCGTCAGCGCTGCATTCATCCCCGTATCCTGAGGCATGTAGCGCAAGTCGTCCGCGGCTGCACCGCTGAGGCGCACAGTTCCTGCCCCCCGCATCTGACCTGCGATGCGCCGAAACAGCGTGGACTTACCAGCCGCATTGGCTCCCACAAGAGCGGTCAAGCTGCCTCCTCGAATTGGCGGTGTTGTTGCCTTGCTGAGGACCTCGTGCCGACCATAGCGCGCACCGAGGTTTTCAAGTTGCAGCGTCACCATGCTTTACGCCCCTTGGTCAGAATAAGAGCGGCAAAGAAGGGAACGCCCACCAATGCCGTGATAATGCCAATGGGCAGGACAGCGCCGGGCAGCAAGGCCTTCGAGAGCACAGATGTGGCCGAAAGGATCAGCGCGCCAGCTAACATCGCTCCAGGCAGGAAGAACCGTTGATCTTCACCCAAGAGAAGCCGTGCCACATGTGGACCGACAATGCCGATGAAACCAATCGTGCCGACGAAGGAAACCGGCACGGCCGCCAAGAGCGAAACGAGAAACAAAGCCTCCAGTCTCAGCCGACGCACCGGCACACCCATTGCCGCCGCGCGCGCTTCACCCAGTCGAATGGCGGTCAGGGCCCATGCCCGGCGAGCAAAGAGCGGCACACAGAGCGCGAGGACCACCGCCGTCACCGCCACCTTGCCCCAAGTGGCTTTGGTGAGGCTGCCCATGGTCCAGAAGACCACAGCAGATAAAGCCTGCTCCGAGGCAAAATATTGCAACAGCGCCAAGGCCGCATTGAAGCTGAAGACCAGTGCAATGCCCAGAAGGATAATGGTTTCGACCGTCACGCCCCGTAGAGTGGACAATCCAAAGATCAGCAAAGCGGCTGCCATCGCCATCAGAAAAGCATTGATCGGCACCATCAGGGAAATCGCCGCCGGAAAGAGTGCGACCCCCAACACCATCGCCAACGCCGCGCCAAAACTGGCTGCTGCCGAAAGGCCGAGCGTGAAGGGACTGGCCAACGGGTTCGCCAGGATGGTCTGCATCTGCGCCCCGGCAAGCGACAGGCTTGCCCCGACCGTCACCGCGAGCATGGCCATCGGCATCCGAATGTCCCAAACGACGACCCGCATCTGCACATCCGCATCGGTTGGAGAGACGAGGGTCCGCAGCACATCTGCCACCGAATAGCGCGCCGGTCCCAGTGATACGTCCACCGCGACAGAAAGTATCAGCAAACAGGCCAGCAGAGCCAGAATGAAGATACGTCGCGTCACCAGCCCGCGGTAGGCGAACGCGGGTGCCGTAGTGTCGGATGTGATACTGGTCATTGATCTGCCTTATTCGACAAGAGGGCTGCGCTGCGCGCCCTGGTTACTTCAGTGAAACCCAATATCCAGGACGGTAGTCGACGGGCAGGAACCGCTCGTGAAGTTCCTTAAGTGTTGCCTCCGCGTCGAGGTCGGCAAACAACTCCGGGTGCAACCATGTCGCCAGCCGTTGGACGGCGACAAAGCTATAGGGCGAATTGTAAAACTGATGCCAAATCGCGTGAACCTCGCCTGCCTCGACGGCCTTAACACCGGTAAAGGCGGGACGCTCCATCAAAGCTTGCAACTTCGCACGGGCCTGCGCTTCGTCCGAGCCTGGCCCGACGCCAACCCATGCGCCACCGGGGACGTAGGCTTCCCAATTACCGCCGGTGACTATGATTTGATCGGGGTTGGAGGCGATCACCTGCTCCGCGTTCACCGTACCAAATGTCCCGGGGATGAACGGGGCAGCCATGTTTTGCCCACCCGCCAGTTCGACCATGCGACCGAAGTTGCCGCTGCCGAATGACATGCAGCAATCCTCGGAGTAGCCCCCTGCCCGTTCGACAAATACCAAAGGACGCTCCAGATCGTTCTGCGCATCGATCACGTCTGTGACACGGGCGATCTGCTCTTGATAGAAGTCGTTGAAGTCAGCGGCACGCTCTTCTTCGCCAAACAATTTACCGATGATTTCCATCGACTTCGCGGTGTGTTCAAACGGCTTTTCGCGGAAATCAACATAAACGATAGGGATGCCGACCTTGGCGAGTTTTTCCTCATAGCCTGCCTCATCGGTAGCCGCCTTGGCTTCGAGGTTCATGAACATCACGTCAGGGGTCAGGGATACGGCCTGTTCAATATCGAATGTGCCATCCTTGAAGCCGCCGAAGGTCGGAATATCAGCGATCTCGGGGAATTTTTCAGCATAGGCCTCATAGCTCTCGGGCGCGGCCTCACGGAAATCGTCCCGCCACCCCACCACGCGCTCGAATGGGTCTTCGCCGTCCAATACGGCCGCAAAGAAAATTTGCCGCCCTTCGCCGAGAATTACCCGGTCCACAGGTGCTTCGAGTGTGACTTCTCGCCCTGCAATATCCGTTATGGTGATCGGGGCTGCAAAGGCAGGAGCGGAGAAAAGACACAGCGCACCGGCGCTCAAGGTGTAGCGAAGGGACATCAGGAGACCTTTATGTTTGAACTGGCCCATCGCCTATTAATTCCGACTTAAATCGTCAAGTTTTAATATTGACAAAAATTGTCGTCTTTAACATGGAAGTCATCGACCCGTCTTGGAGCAGACCTATGACCCAACCGCTTGGCAGCAACCGTGATCTACGCGATGAGATCCGCGACTACTGGTCGGATAGAGCGGCCACTTTCGACGCCGAGCCAGGCCACAAGATTGGGCAAGGTGAAGAACAAGCAGCTTGGCAGGCGCTTGTCCAAAAACACCTCGGACCTGCCGCGGGGCGCCGACTGCTCGATCTGGCGTCCGGAACGGGAGAGATTGCCCGCCTGTGCCACGATCTTGGTTATGCGGTAACAGGTCTCGATTGGTCCGAGCCCATGCTCGAGCGCGCCCGCGCCAAAGTTCCGGCCGCAGTTTTTATGCAGGCTGACGCGGAGCGTACCATGCTGCCCAATGCAAGTTTCGATGTGCTCGTAACCCGCCACCTTGTATGGACCCTCGTCGATCCGGCTGCGGCCTTCGCAGAATGGAAGCGCGTTTTGGTTCCGGGTGGACAGCTGCTGTTGGTCGATGGTGATTTCGTCACCCGTGGCTGGGTTGCGCGCACCCTGGCTCGGCTTTCTCCACGTCGGTCCCAGAACATGGATTCTCGTCATCAGGAAATTCTGTCGCAAGTTCATTTCGCTCAAGGCGCTCGGGCGCAGCAAGTTGCTTTCCTGTTGGCCGAGGCAGGCTTCAAGGATATTCGCATCGATACCGATCTTAGTAAAATACATCGCGCACAGGCACGACAGCTCGGCTGGCGCAGGTCTTTGATCCGTCACAGTGAGCATCGGTATGCTATCAGCGCAAAGATTTAAGCGGAGGGAAGGACGAGCGCTTGTCTCACAGGCATCTCGATACACAAATTGCTCTTGCAACCAGCATGGTCCTGTTCTCTAGTAATTTCTCGTTCATGAATAATGGTGTTATCCATATGCAGGTCAGTGTCCGCGATAATAATGTCGATCAGGCTCTTCGGGTTTTAAAGAAAAAGCTTCAACGCGAAGGCGTTTTCCGCGAAATGAAGCTCAAGCAGCACTTCGAGAAGCCTTCTGAGAAGAAAGCTCGTCAACAAGCGGAAGCAATCCGCCGGGCTCGCAAAGCGGCGCGCAAGCGCTTGGAGCGTGAAGGCGTGATGTAGGTCTACCGATACACATCACTCAGAAAATTGCCCTTCGGCGTGAGTTCCTATCTAAAACAAATGGCTTTTTCCCGACTGGGCTCATTAGTTGACCTGCTCGTAGCCATATTTGCCCTCGTAATCCCGCCACTCGACGAATACCGAACGGTGGCGGATGCTCGGACAATTATCGCCCCACCTCTCCAGCCCCACATGATCTTTCGGCAAGGTTCCGATCGATGAACGCTGCCAAGAGAAGTCTCCTTGAACGCCATAAGTTCCAAGTACAACGACCGCGCTCCGCTCGCAGTCCCCCTCGCTACCTGCCTCATATTGTCGAGCGTTCCGCACATCAAAGATTCGTATCGAGCGCACGAAGTTAAACTCCGGACCGCTGATGTCGATGTCGGCGCGTTCTTGACCAAGCGTAATAGAAAAGTCACTGCTCTTATCACCCGTTTCAACCCTTTCCGCCGGGAACACGCCCGTCGATGACAGGCCGACTTCCTGAGATCGGGCAACGGTAATCGTCTGGAGCAGCGGATGACGCGGTCTATCGAACAGAATGTCGAAGATACGGCCGCCATTTTTACCAGTGCCATTGAGTTCATGGGATGCTCTCATCGGACAACGCCATATCTGCAATGGAGGCTCTACTGGCCAGGGGGTTATTCTTCGAATGAATTCCGCGCGGGCGCGTGAGCATGGCACTGATGCGGGCCAACCCCCTGAAAGACAGAGGAGAATCGCGCAATCGATCGGATAGGTTTGCGCCCTAACCCGCTCGGCCGTTCCGAAGAAAGACGTGGAGCCAAGAGCGACAAGGACGACGAAACGAGTAAGCGCTTTGGGCATGAATACTCTCCTACAGTTTTGGCAGGTTGACGGTCTCTCTAGATATTTTATATTCATTGCGCCAATAGTATATTTTTGAAAGACCTGCTCCGATGACTATTAAGGCCTGCTAATTTGGGTATGCTCGCCGCCACTCGAAAGCGCTTCGAGGTACTCGATCACTTTCACTGGTGTCGACGATTTTGCCTCTGCCAGCACTTCGGGATGAAGCGGCGGCTCGATAGAACCGGCAGGTACCTGCTCGTCCAGCCAGAGCACCGACAACTCAGAGGAATCCCACAGGTATACCCATCCAACCGTGCGCTCCCGATCATTTCCAAACAATCGGGCTATGGGCTCTGCTTCTTCTTTCAACAGTCTCACCGCTTTCTTCATTCCAGTTTCCAACCACCAAGCAGGATTTCGATCACGTCAGACATTCTCTGGCCCAGTAGATGGCGATCGAATCACACTGCCTGTAGTTGCACTGTCGTGAGCCGCGAAATCACGATACGAAGCGAACGCCAGCGAAATAGAACGAAACGAACAACGGTACGTCCTTGATAAAAAATGGAAAATACTTCGTTCCTCCGTTGGATGACGGAAGTGACTTCAAGGAGTTGTTCAGACGGTTGAGCGCAGCGGGAGCGGGTCGGCCTATTGACAAAGATGGGATACCCTTGGGGCCGTGGACAGCCGAGCTACTTGCCACCGCAATTACTCAGATCGAAGCCAACCGGTCCGGGATCGAGCTGCGAACGGTGCAGCTTTGGTACCAAGACAACGAGAAAGGAATCAGCACCGAGAACATTCGATGGCTAGCAAGGGTGTTTGGGTGTGATGATCCGAAGGCGACCAGTGAATGGCAGACGGAGCTAAGTGCGGCCCGGACACGATTGGTAGCCAGGAGGCGAGCGCTGCGTGCGGGGCCAGACGGCCACGATGCGCATAGTCCTCCAGATACGGTTCAGAACGCGGCAATCGATGTTGATACCGTGGTTCCGTCACCGCTGGCGCACAAAGGTGAGGTTATCTCGCCGAGGCGGGGATTTAGCTTGGCGAGAACATCGGAGGCCGTGTTCAACCGGGGATCCCCTTTGGATTTGTCGGCGTCGGTGTTCGCAGGGGCAGTGGCCCTTGGATTTTCCTCTTACTTTTTGGGCATTCACAGCATTGTTTTTCCGCAGGCGAATGGTGTGATTAAGCAGGTTGGGTACTTATGGGCACCGAACTGGACACTCCTCTTCATGGTGCTCATGCCGCTATACTTCGTATTCGTGCGGGACTTAGTGGTCTTTTGGAGGGGTACAAGGCGGTCACTGTTAAGTCCTGAAGGTGAAGGAATCGCGAATGACGACATGTGGGTGCGAAAAGTCGCGACCTTTTCGGTGACGTATTGGGCGGCCTTTCTTGTTTGTTTACCTATAGCTACGGTTCTTCAGTGGATCGATAGGTGTTTAGGCCCATTACTGACCCGCGATACCGGCAACTACCCGGTGGAATGGGCTCGGATGGCGATTGAGCGCCCGCACGTCATTTCAATACCGGAGGCGGTCGCGTTCACCGGGTTCGCCTATCTCTACATGGGTGTGGTATTTTTTCTCTTCTTTGCAGGACTCATTTTGCTCTTCACAATAGCGCACGATTCTTGGGAACTTGGACGAAAGTCTGAATCGTGGGTAGATGGAGAATATCAATGTCAGCCTAATCAAGTCGGTCTCAAAATCATGCGTGGGATTTTTCGGTGCTGTATTTTAGGACTCTTGATTGCCATATGCATGAAGCTCCAAAGCACTTTTATGCTATCAAGTGAATCGACCATAACGGGTTGGTTGGCTAACGATTTCCTGTCAGTCTTGGGAAATCATGAGAAGGCAAGCGACTGGCTCGAATACAGCATGCCGACAAACTATAGCAGCCTGCTGATCGTATTGGCGACCTGCACTGTGTTTCTCTATGGGCTCATTCGAGTCCACGCCGCCTTGCGTCAGCAAGGGCACATTGGACATGGTCGAAATCAGAGAGAATTTAGAATCATGTTGGCGCGCGTCGCCCTGCTGGTCATCGTCTACGTGCTGATCGGTGCGGTCGCCGGTTTCTCGATCTTGCTGTGCATCGGGCTGCTGTCTGCAATCTACGGCCTGATTTATCCAAGCATCGATACCTGGCGGGCGACTAACCAAGGAGACAAACAAAGTGTATCATAGCTGGCTTGACCATTGGGATGAGCGACGAGCAGAGCGCGGGGACGAAGTAAAGAGGCCGACCGACTTCGCTCTGGACACTGAACTTGCCTTCCCTGGCTCCGGGCGTCCGGCAGGTATCGAGGCCTTTTGTAAACTTGCAGAACAGGCTGTTGAGGACCCAACCTATTTCGATGAACCAGATAACAACGACTTGGTCGTCGAACGCGAAGGAGAGTGGGTCAAGTTTCCTTCAGGAATTTCTACTGACGTCGCAGAGAACAATGTCGTCTGGGCGAAAGTAACAGAAAGCAGGTCATTCGACCAAGCATTGATTGTGTTTCACCATTGGAATGCAAGCGCGCGGTATCAACAGATCGCCAACTTTTTCGCCCGGCGCGGGATTACGGTTGTCGAGATAGCACTGCCGTATCACTTCGAACGTAGCCGTCCCGGCGCCGTTTATGCCGACTACATGCTAAGCCCGAATCTCGGACGGACGGTTCAATCCGTGAGACAGGCGGTATGGGATGGCCGAAAGCTCATTAGATGGCTGAAGGGGCAAGGTTATAAAGAGATTTCTGTACTCGGAATGAGTCTGGGTTCCTGGGTTGCCGGGTTGATTGCCGCCCATGACAAAACTGTTTCAAAAGCTGCGCTATTCCTGACGGCCGGAAGTCTTGCTGACATGGTGTGGACCGGGCGCGCAACGCGAACGATTTGCGAGAGCCTTCAACCCGTGATCGAATTGGGGGACCTCAGAAGGGCTTGGGGACCACTAAACTTGGTGAACCATGCGCATCATCTTGCGCGGGACAATCTCGAATTAAATGTGGTATTGGCCAAACGAGACAAGGTGGTGCTGCCGGAGCTTTCTGAACGGCTGATACAAGGGCTTAAGGACGCCGGAGCCGAGCCCAGCATATTGGAACTAAATTGCGGCCACTATTCGCTGTCCATGCCGCCCTACATTGTGTCGGCCGGCCGAAGCGTGGCTCGCTTGTTGAAACCCGACCCCTAAGCCGCTGACGACGGGGCTCGAACGGGTCTCGGCTGAATTTCGCTCGTAGTCCAGTTATCGAATTCGGAACCCGCGCGACTCGGACCAAAAGTTTCGCCCCGAAGTTATCGGTGAAGCGAGCCCAAGAAGCGCCCATATTCCTCGCTGACTTCGCGCGCTTCCTCGAAGGCGCGAGCACGCTCCTCGTCGAGGCAGCGAAAATAACCTGTACGTCACGGAAGTAGAGTTCGAAGTCATGACGGAGGATGTCCATAAATTCCGTGGCAACCTTCGGATCTCTTGGAACAAATGGCCGAGGCGGGGGGATGCATGGACCGGCGAGCGCCGGACAACCGACGAGCGACAGCAGAACGAATGTGCGCATCAAAGGTAGGATGCGCAACCGAAGGTAGCAAAAGCCGCTTAAATCCTTGAACGAGTGCATGTTACGTGCCTAAAGGTATCAGATCAACGTATACCGCGAAAATTATAATATACTATTGCGGTCATCAGTATACTATCGTAACCCTAGGCATCAAGTAGGAGTGCCCGGGTGTTGCGTCTTTAGAGAAAGCGTGAGCCGGGCCATGAACTGGGACATAGAAGCACCAAATGTGGTTACGGAAGCTAGGTTCCGCGAGCTCGTGGAAAGCGGCTATAGCGCAGAAATCCTGTGCCAGGAGTCGGCACACAAGAAAGGCCCCAGCTATTACGGGGTCTGGATCATGCGTGTTGCCTCTGATGACGGGGTGGAAAAGCTCCTCGTCACCGCCCGCACGCGGACGACCTACAACGATATCAAGATCCGTGAGTTCAAAACGATCTCTGGCGTGGTGTCATTCTTCATTGGCCTTGGCTTTGCGCATGTCGACCTGCCCCTTGAGGCGGGTACAAGCCGTACGCATAAACTCGCCCCGCCAGACAAAGCCCCATCAGACAAGGGCGCTGGCAACTAAGTTCGTCTGTCTCTGGCTGGTCGCCGCGCCAGCCTCAGCGCAAATCGTTCTGGTCATGGAGGGCGACGGCTCTCTGACCCCGTCGCGGTCTCAGAGCGGTTTTGCCCGGAACTACAATGACGGCGTTGGTCAGGGATCGGCGTCCGATGGTTTGGCCATTCTTGGTGAGACGGAAGCAGCGCCCAAACCTGACGCGCTGCAGCTTGCGGCACTCGCCCAGCCAGCACCCCTGCCCCGCGCGGACGTTCTCTTAGGCATCGAGGCAACGGCCCTGCGCTATGCCAATCATCCTGGTTTGCGCCGCGCGGAGCTCTCCGTGAGGGATTGGCTGGCTCTCTACCGGGCCAACATCGAGGTTGAGAGCGCCTACCGGCAGGATGCGATCTCAACCGCGGGCGCCATTGGTCTGGGTCAACTGATGCCAGCAACCGCGCGTGATCTCGACGTCAATCCGGAGGACCCGATGCAGAACCTCGACGGTTCCGCCCGCTACCTCGCGATGATGCTCGAGACGTTCGGCGATCCGCGCCTGGCGCTGGCCGCTTACAACGCCGGACCCGACGCCGTGCGCCAATATGGCGGCATTCCCCCCTACCGAGAAACCCAGAACCATGTGGCCCGCGTGATGGCGGTGGCCGCCCGATTGGAAGGATCAAATTCATGATGTCCCAACCTTTTTGGAAATCATTCCTCAAAACACTTATCGGCAATGTCACGAGAGCACGCAGCGCGGCAGTGCATTGGCGATACAACTTTTTCCAAACAAGTTGGTTTTCAAACCTCTTTGTCGCCTCGCTGGCGCTATTTCTGGTGATTGCCGAGCCCGCCCTAGCACAGAGCATCGACCTCTCCCCGATCCAAAGCTTGTTGCAGGGCATTGTCGATGCGCTGACCGGACCTCTTGGTGTGGTCATCGCCACACTAGCGGTCCTCGGCGTTTTCTTGAGCTGGTTCTTCAACATCATCGATCTGCGCCAGGCGCTCTGGGTCCTCGTCGGGATCGCCGGTGTTGCGGCTGCCCCCACCATCGTTGCCGCGGTCTTCGCCGGTGGCTGAGCGCGCGCCTCTCTTCCTCGGCCTCGTGCGCCCGCCCAAGCTTCTGGGCCTGCCCATCATGTATGCGATGGTCTGGCTCTTCGGTTCGGTGCTCTTGTTCGTCTGGGTCCAGCACATCGCGGTACTGGCTGTCGCGGCCCTTCTCTACCCGGTGCTTTGGAAGGCCGCAGATTGGGACCCGCGTTTCATCGACGTGATGATGACAGCCCTGCAGGAGACACCGCCCACGCGCAACAGGTCCATCCATGGCGGGGACAGCTATGCCCCGTGATGACGCCCGTGATGCTGCGCTCGATGCCCGCACAATGACGCCAGACTGGTATGCGCGCGAGACCCGGCTTGCGCATATGCTGCCCTATGTGAGCCTCGTCGACGACCAGACCGTGCGGACCCGGGTGAACGAACTCTTCCGCTGCATTCGCCTTGAGGGGATCAACAGCTACACGACGGACGATGCCTATCTCGACAAGGTGACGGCGCTTTTTGCTCGCATCGTCGCGCAACTCGGGCCAGAATTCAGCTATTACGTCCACAAGGTCTCCAAGGCCATCAAACCTGATCTCGACCCCATCCGTGAGGACAGCTTCGCGGGCGAGGTGGACCGGCGCTGGCGCGCGAAATTCGAGACCAGCGAGCTGCGCGACAAGACCCTGACGCTCACCGTCATTCACCGCCCGCCCCCGAAAAGCCTCCTGCCGCATCTCGGCCGCAGCGCGCCGGACCGGCTGAAGGAAGAGACCCGCAAGCGTCTCCAGCGCCTCGGTGAGGCCGTGAACGTCTTCCTGTCCGGCCTCGCAGAACTCAAACCGCGCCTCCTGTCGGCTGCATCGGGGGAGTTGGTGGGGTTTCTGGGCGCGCTGAACACAGGCACCGAGCTGCCGCTCTACCCTGCAAACACCTACGGCTTTTTGTCCGTCAACGTCGCCAATACCCGCGTGACGTTTCACGGAGACCATTTCGAGCTTTCCGAAGGCGTCGTGGGCCATCGCTACGGCAAGAGCTTCACCATCGGAGAATACTCGGAAGGCACCTCCTGCACCATGTTCGACATGCTGAACCTGCCGGTCGACATGATCGTGACGCACTCCTTCACGCCGATCAATTCGAACCTCATGGCGGGCCGCATCAAGCGGCAAAAGCGCCAGATGCAGGCCAGCCAGGACGCAGCCCTGTCGCTCCTGGAAGCCCTCGACATCGCCGCCGATGATCTCGAGGCCAAGCGCCAAAGCTTCGGCGAGCATCACATGGTCGTGACGCTCTTTTGCGACACGCTCGAAGAGCTGCAGACGCTCAGCGCCGAAATCGTGAACGCCGCCGCAACCGAAGGCGTGAAGATGATTGGCGAGCGGGTCGCGGCCAAGGCGCATTACCTCAGCCAGCACCCCGGCAACCAGTCAAAGCGCGTCCGCGCCAGCGCCGTCACCAACCGCAACTTCGCGGATTTTGCGGCCTTCCACCGGACACAGCTCGGCAAACCTGCAGCACTTACCCCCTGGGGCCGGGTCGTCACATATTTGCCCACGCCGGAGCAGAGCGCCTACCGGTTTTCCTATCACGAGCAAGGCTCGCCCGATAAAGAACCCACCAGCGGCCATACCCTGATCATGGGGCGGCCCGGGTCAGGTAAGTCTGTGCTTTCGGCCTTCTTGATGACCCAGGCCCGTCGCGCGGGCGCCCGGGTCTTCGTCTTCGATTACCGTCTTGGTATGGAGATGGCGGTCCGCGCCAATGGCGGGCGCTACGCGTCCCTGAACGCCGGTCAGCCCACGGGCCTCAACCCGCTCTGGACAGAGACCGATGCCCGCGGCACCGCCTGGCTCTCGGACTGGCTTGCCACCTTGCTCTACCGCGCTGACAAGCCCCTGACCCCGGCGCAGACCAATCGCATCCAGGAGGTCGTGCGCCAGAATGCCCAGGCCACCAATCCGGCCCTGCGGAACTGGCGGGATTTTGCGTCGTTTTTTGTGTCCACCGATGATGGCGGCGATCTGCACCAGCGCCTGCTCGAGTGGACCGAAGACGGCCGCTATGGCTGGATCTTCGGGCAGAGCCTTGAGGACACGTTCTCGCTCAAAGGCGATGTGGTGGGCTTCGATCTGACCGGCATTCTCGACAGCGAGGCCGACAAGGAGCGGATGGCGGTTCTCTCCTATCTTTTCCGCCGGGTCGAACGTGAGATCGAGGATCGCCACCCCACCATCATCGTGATCGACGAGGCCTGGAAGGCCCTCGATAACGCGTATTTCGCCGAACGGCTGTCGAACTGGCTGGTGACCGCGCGCAAGCAGAACACCGTCGCCGTGATGATGACGCAATACGCCAGCCAGCTCGAGCGCACCCGGACCGGCAAGACCATCGTCGAAGCCGTTCCGACACAGATCCTGCTGCCCAATATCCGCGCGCAGCCTGCGGATTACGCCATGCTGAACCTCACGGAGAAGGAACTCGACGTCCTTCTCAACACGGGCAGCAACAGCCGCCTCGCACTGATCCGCGACGATCAGGGCTCCATTGTCGTCGATGCCGATCTGAGCGCCCTTGGGCCCAATCTCACCATCCTTGGCGGCATGGAAAAGGGCGAAGCGCTTGTCGGCGCCGATTACCGCGACCGCTCGGACTTCTGGAGGCTTTCATGATCCGTACCCTGTTTCTTCTCACCGCGCTCGGCGCACTGGCCTCCTGCACCCAGTACCGGGAGCCGCAGGCGAATTGCTTCACCTTCCTTGCGTCCACGGCACCCGTCGCGCCTGATTGTGACTTCACGCCCCTTGGCACCCCGGAGGGCGACATTGAAGTCTAGCCTGCCTCATATCCTCGCGTTTTGCCTGCTGCCCGGTCTCGGCTTCGCCCAAGGCGTGCCGACCAACGACAGTGGGCTGACCGCGCGAGACATCGTCGAGACCGGCGACCGCGAGGCTGACTTGGCCGTTCAGGCGGACAAGCTTGCCGTGCGCGAACTCATTGCCGAGATCGACCGGGAGCAGCTGGAAACCCTGCAACGCATCCTTGATGCCCATACCAGCTTCGGCGGTCAGGGCTTACCGGCTATGGTCTCGGGGCTGGAAAGCGGCAGCGGGGATCCGGCCCGGTCAGTCGAGGCGGTCTATGGCAATGCCGACATCGACCCCAATCCCGGCGGTGCGCAGATGTTCGGCGACGCCGCCGAGAACATCGAGCAGCTCATCATCCGCGTCGCCCAGGAAACCAGCGGCTTTGCGGGTGTTGGCCGCGCAGGGCTCTCGCCCGTCCAGTGGCGCGCGTTGCTACAAGCGCTGATCTGGCAGGAAAGCCGCTTCACCATCGGCGCGCGTTCGCCGGTCGGGGCCTTTGGCCTCACCCAGATCATGCCCGGCACCGCCAGCGATCTTGGTATCAACCCGGAATACTACGACAGCCCTTACCTGCAGGTGCATGGCGGCGCGCGGTATCTCGCGACCCAGCTCAACACCTTCGATGGCAACATCATCAACGCGCTCGCGGCCTATAACGCGGGGCCGGGCCGAGTGTTCGAATATGGTGGCGTGCCGCCCTTTGCCGAAACCCAGCATTACGTTCAGGTCATTCCCGAACGCTATAACCACTATTTGACCCGTATCGGCGGGATCGATGCGCTTGGCACGATCGATCCGGCGCTTCTCGCCAATGCCAACCTCTCGCTCACGGGTCATGGGGCGGCCTTTTATGGCAGCAACTCACCAGCCGCGATCCGCCAAGCCGCCCTGCGCATTTCCGACATCGTCGAACGGATTTCCGAGACTGAAGACGTGCAGGAAAGCATCGCACTCAACACCTATGCCCGCGCCGAACTCGTGCGCCTCGTCGCTGCACGCATCCGGCTTCAGGCGGCACGCACCCGCGTCCTTTCTGCCGAGGAGTTGGCCCAGGCCAGCGCCCGCATGGCCGAAGGCGCGTTCATGGATTTTACGATCAGGGAGATTGAATGATGGGACATCTGCTCTTGAGGACGGCCTTGGCCACAACGCTTGGGATTGGCCTGCATCTGGACGCCCTATCCCCTGCCCTCGCGCAAGGCGTGCCCGTCGTCGACACCCAGAACATCACGCAAAATATCCAGCAGCTCCGGCAGATGATCGAGGACGAGATCCTGCAGAACGAGCAGCTGACGCAGCTCCGCGAACAGCTTGCCACGCTCACGGACCAACTCGCGGAGCTGCAAAGAACCTACGAGGCCCTCACCCGCCTCGCCGAGCTTCCAGAAATCATCCGCACCGAGATGGAAGACGAACTCAATGGCCTACTCGACCAGGAGTTCGGGGACATCCTCGCCACGATTGAGGCGATCAAGACGGGGGATTTCTCCGGCCTGTCCGGCTCCGGCGCAGGCGAGATCGAAACCCAGATGGACCGGGTGCTGGCCGACCTCGGCTTTGACGAAGACACCCTCTCGGAAATGGCCGCAAGCGGCAATCCCGGGGCCAACCGCGTGGCGACGCAGGCCACCACCGGCGCGCTCGTCTCAGCCGCCGCCCAGAACAGCTATGAGGATGCCGGCCAATCGCTCGAGCGGGTAGACCGCCTTGTCGGGCTCATCGACGACATGGACGAACTCAAGGAAAGCATCGATCTCAACACGCGCGTGACCGCGGAGCTCGCCATTGCGCTGGTCGCCATGTGGCAACTCGAAGCCATCCAGACCGTGGGCGATGGCACCGGCGGCGTGATCGATGCCGCCACCATCGCCGAAGAGCAGCGCTTCATGGATTTCACCTTGCCGGACCTCCGGGCAGACTAATCGTGGGGGCATGACGGGTGGCGACTGAACAAGAAATCATCGAGGAAGAACTGGTCTATGGTGCTTTACGCCGCGAACGGCTCTGGCAACGCCTTGGCCTGATGGGCCTTGTCTTCGGTATCATCGGCTGTCTGAGTGCCGCGGCTGTCTCGATCCTCGATGTCGACCCGCCCCCCGTCGTTGTCCCCTATGATCCCGCCACTGGTTTTGCCCTGCCCGAGGCGTCCGTTGGGGCCACATCCGTCACCGCCAACCAGGCGATCATTGAGGCGGAGGTGTTCCGCTATGTGGCCGACCGGGAGGTCTATAACCAGCTCGACAACGATCTGCGCATCCGCAGCGTCCTGCGTCGCTCGGACGGAGCTGCCGAGAGCGGGCTGCGCCAGATCTGGAACAGCGCCAACGAGAATTACCCGCCGACGGTCTATGGCCCCAATGCTCGGCTCGACGTGGAAATCCTCAGCATCAACCGGATCGGAACCAACCGCGCGACGGTCCGCCTGCGCAAGCGCCTGACGTCCATTAACGGCACCCAGACCGGCCTCTTCACTGCGACGCTTCTCTTCGAGTTCCGCCCGGAGACCCGCCGCTCCATCGATGAGGTCTGGACCAATCCATTCGGCTTCACCGTTCTCGAATATTCCATCCGCTCCGACAGATTGGAGAACTGACGTTGTTGTTTATAAGATCGCTTATTTTTGTCATTGCCCTGTTGCCCGGCCTCGCCTCTGCCGAAGCCATCCCGCGTGGCGGTCCCAACGACAGCCGAGTGCGCTTGGCCACCTACCAGGAGGGTCAGGTCTACCGTCTCAGCGTGTCGCTCACCCATGTGACCACCATCGAGTTCGGCGAGGGCGAAAGCATCCGCTCGATCATCGCGGGCGACACCGAGGGCTTCGAGATCGACGGCGTCCCGGGCGGTCAGGCCTTCGCGATCAAGCCTGTGGCGCGCGGGGTGCATACCAATGTGACAGTCTATACCAACCGCCGCAGCTACTACTTCAACGTCCAGGAGGTCCGCAGCCCAACCTTCTACGTGGTGCAGTTCCGCTATCCGGAGGACGATGCGCGCCCGACCCGGGCCATCGCCGCCCAAGCGCCGAACTACAACTACGGTGCCAGCGCGCGGACCGAGTTTACGCCAACCCGCATCTGGGATGACGGGACGTTCACGTATTTCGCGTTTCCAAGAAACGCGCCTGTGCCCGCGATCTTCCGCTACGCGGGAGCCCGCGAGCGCACGGTCAACACGCAAACTCCTGAAGACGGCGTGATCCGCGTCAGCGGCGTGAACCGCCAATGGATCCTGCGACTTGGCGAAGAGGTGGTCTGCATCGAGGCGATCCCGCCCGCGGAGGCCACCTCTTGAGCGATACCGAGAACACCGAGCTGGAAAGGCGCCTCGCCGCCCTTGAGAAAGGCAGTGCCCGCGCGCCCATAGCGGCGCAGCGCCGGTCGCCCCTTCTCGCGCTGGCCGTGGTCTTCGTCATCGGCGCGGGTGGTGCCCTGCTTTATCTCCTCTCACAGCCCGACGAAGAGGAAGCCTTGCCGACGGCCACTCCGGACGTCTTCCAAAACGAAGGGGATGGCTTTGGCGCTATCGAGACCTTGCCCCCGCCCGAGCCCGAGGTTGTGTTCGCTGGACCAGACCCCTTCGAGCCCAACGCGGAGCTTCTGGCGCAGATCACCGCCCTGCAGGCCCAGATCGAGGAGTTGCGCAACGCCCCTGAACCAGTTGTCGAGGAAGACACCGCCGCCGCAGAGGCAATTGACGCGCTGACTGCTCAGATCGCGGCGCTACAAGCCGCCTCGGAAGCAGCACAGCAACGATTTCAGGACGAACTGACGGCGCGGGATCGAAGCCTTGAGCAACTCCGCATGGATCTGGAACTGGCCCAACTCGAGGCCAGCCGACCCCAACCCGCGCCAACGGGCCCTACGGAGGATGAGCTGCGCGCACGTGAGCAAGAGCGACTGCGCCGTGAGGAAGAAGCCCGGCGCATGGCCGAGCTGGAGCGCCGCGCCGCGGAGGAACGCGCCTTCCAGGAGCGGCGCATCGTCTCTCCCACCATCGCTTTTGGTGGTGCCTCCGGAGCGAATGAAACGGCTCTGACCGAACGCACTTTTGGCGAGGTGACGGATTTCGTCCTGAACGGTGCGCTGCCCTCCACGGTGACGCAGGCCGAGGTGATCGCCAATCCTTCCAACACCATCATTCAGGGCACAATGATCCAGGCCGTCATGGAAACCGCCCTCGACAGCTCGCTACCCGGCCAGACCCGTGCCGTAGTGTCCGAGGATGTCTACAGCGTCGATGGCGCGCGCCTCTTGATCCCCCGCGGGTCCCGTCTCATCGGGCGCTACCGCGCTGGCGTCGATATCGCGCAGCGCCGGGTAACCATCGCCTGGGACCGGATCATCCTGCCTGACAATCAAACTATCCAGATCAGCTCCTTCGGGGGCGATGAACTTGGCCGTTCGGGTGTCACCGGTTTCGTGGACACGCGCTTTGCCGAGCGTTTCGGGTCGGCCGCCCTGATCTCGCTGATCTCCGCGGCACCTAGTGCCGCCGCCTCCGAGGTCCAGGATGAGACTGCCGCCGACGTTCTCGAAGACGTTGGCGATGATCTGGCAGATGCCACGGACAGCGTCATGGGCGATTACCTCTCCATCGGCCCCGTCATCTATGTCGACCAGGGCGCGCGCGTTACTGTCATGGTCGACCGCGATCTGGAGATATTCTGAGCCCATGTCGCTGAGCTATCTCGAAACCTCGCTCGACCGGATCGACGCCGCCGCCCGCGACGATGTCATCGAGATCTGCATCAACCCCGACGGGACCTGTTGGGGCGAATTCCAGGGCGATCACTTCATGCGCGCACTGGACCAGAGGCTGACGAGCGTTCAGGTCAGGGACCTCGGCAACCAGATCGCGTCCTCTGCCAATACCACGATGAGCAAGGACCGCCCCATCGTCTCGGTTTCGATCACCTATAAGGGTCGCCCGATCCGCGCGCAGGTCATCACCCCGCCCGCCGTGCTGTCAGCCATGTCGATCAGCTTGCGGTTCTTCTCGAGCCTGCCACTCGAGGGAATTGCGCTCGATTTCCTCTACGGAAAAGAGCGCAAGCTCGAAGACCTGCGCGTCGAAAAAAAGCGCGCCTTGCGCGCCGTGGTGGCCGCGGGTTTGATCGATGATGCGCTCGCCTTCTGCGTCGCGAACAAACTCAACATGATCGTCTCGGGCGGCACCTCCACCGGCAAGACCGTGGCCGCGCGCAAGATCCTCTCTCACGTACCAGCCGAGGAACGCATCGTCACCATCGAAGAAGCCGCCGAGCTTCTGCCGACCCAGCCAAATGCCGTGACCCTCATCGCCAATCGCGACGCGGAATTCCAGACCGCCGATGTGCTTCTCACCGCCACGCTGCGCATGCGCCCCGACCGGATCATCCTGGGCGAGGTGCGCGGCAAGGAGGCCATGACCTTCCTGGAAGCCATCAACACCGGCCATGGCGGGTCCATGACCACACTGCATGCCGAAACCCCGCAACTCGCCGTGCAGCGGCTCGCGATCGCGGCACTCAAGACCGAGATCCCGATGACCTATGCCGACATGATCCAGTACATCGAGAATTCCATCGATGTGATCATCCAGGCCGGTCGCCATGACGGTCGGCGCGGCATTACCGAATTCTACCTGCCCGGCGCAACTGAGATTGGAGCTTCCCCATGAAGACCTTTGAATACGATATCTTGTCCTTTCCCATGACCCGCAAAACCAGCCTCTCCGACATGCAGGCCAGCCTGAACGAGAAGGGCGCAGACGGGTGGGAGGTGGTGTCGATCAGCACTTCGGAATTCGCCAATATCGGGCACACCGTTTTCCTGAAACGCGAAACCACACCCGCTGGAGCCACGGCATGAGGCAGGCGCAGCACCTCGCCTTGGCCGCACTGGCCCTAAGCCTGACGCCTGCCTTCGCCGTTGCCGAGCGCGACCTGGTGCCAACCCTCGATCGCAGCTTTGACGTCTGTCCGGACCGGCCCGCCGAGCCCATCTGGATGCAGGAGATCCCCCTGCGCCAAGCCTATCAGCGGGTTCTGGTTCAGGACATCTATCGCGCCCAGAACCTCGAGCGGGTCGTCGAGATCGGCAACTGCGACTGCGCGACCCGGTTCCCGTCCTGGGACGCGGCCGAGGCGATGTTTCGGGAGAGCTACGCGAGCGACGAACGGTGGGAAATGCTCGAAGCCTCGGAAGGCTACAATCGCCGCGCCAACGCCGCCCGAACTGCCGCCAAGGCCATCTGCGACGCCGCAGGCAATTGGTAAGGCAATCCCGCGATGAGTGTCGTCACCTACTTCGTTGAAACCTCCCAGGCCTATCTCGACACCGCCGCTGAGACCCAGTTTGGTGCGGTTGCGGCAACGGTCGGCACGCTCCTGGTTTTGGGGACAACGTTGGTGGTGATCCTCGTCGGAATCAACATGATCTATCAATACCGGGCCATGGATGGGCACACAGCCTTCTGGCTCGCGGTCAAGATCGGGCTCATCGGGATATTCGCGACCAACTGGATGCAGTTCAACGCGTTCTCATCTGCCATTCTCTATGGGATCGACAGTATCGCGGGCGCGCTTGTAGCTTCAGTTGGCGGCGGCAGCCCGGGCCCTTCAGGCACCTTCGCGGAGGAATTCGACCGGCTGATCGCGGAGCTGGGCGACTATCTAAACGCTGCCGGGTCCGAGCTGAACTGGATGGCTGGCGCCATGCTTGACATAGTCGGTGTGCTTCTACTCTCAATCCTCGGCGGACTGGCCGCCTTCATCCTCGTGGCCTCCCGACTGATGATCGCGCTTCTGATCGGGATCGCCCCGGTGATGATTTTCCTGACCCTCTTCGAGGTGACCAAGGATTATTTCGCGCGCTGGTTATCCGCGCTTATCTCCTTCGCGATCTACCCTATCGTGGTCGCAGGGGTCTTCGCGACCATCACCGGGGTGGCCTCGGCTCTCATAGGCGAGTTGGGTGATCCGGAAGGGGCTTCCAACATCGGCGCGCTCATACCCTTCTTTATGATGGTGCTCATGGCCAAGGGCTTCATTATCGCCACGCCCTTCATCGTCCGCGCGATCTCCGGCAACATCATGATGCCCGCCCTCTCCGGAGGTCTCGGCGGCGGCTACAGCTTTGCCCGCGCCGCCATGGGAAGCCAGCAGGCCTACAATCGCTACCTCATCGGCGGGGCCAGTGGCGCAGAATACGCAGCCCTCAGGGCGCGGCAGTTCTTGGGCGTGCAGCAAATGCCAGCGCGGCAAGGCATGGGGCAGACGGGTTCCGGAGGCGGCACAGGATCCGCAGACTCGGGATCAAAAATGCTGGCGCAGCTTGCGAGACTGGGACGGCTTGGACGACGGTGACGGCCCAGTCCGGCCGTTCACCGAGTTCACTTTCGCTGTGCTGCGGCTACACCGAACCGATCATCTATGGCGGTGTGCAGCGTAGTCGGGAAAGCCAAGTGTGCCAGCGCTGCATTCGGGCCTCCGAAGTGGCCGCTCACAGCCGAGTGCAGCAAAAACCGGAGGCGAATGTAGCCGAGAATAGAGTGGTGAAGCGTTTCGTGTTCTTTTAGATATGGTCAGACGGCACGGGCTTTCCAGATTTGATAGATTGTCTTGCGGCGCTCAAATGCCTCCGGGCCGCCCTCCATGATGGAAATGACGTTGGACTGACAGGACTTATCGTCGATATTGCCAACCGATATGGCGATATCATCATCGCTGGCGCTGCATGTGGTGATGGTCTCGGCATCGCCAAGCACCGGAAAATTCGCGTTATGTGTCGCGAAGATGAATTGCTGGTTTGGCTTGATCCGCCGAAGCAGCTTGACCACCTCCTCGTAGACGGTCTGGCTATCAAGATCATCTTCCGGCTGGTCGATGAGCAGAAGATCATTCCCCTTCTGGCTAAGCAGGAAGAGCATCATCGCGGAGGCGCGCTGACCAAGAGAATGCGACAGAAGTGCTTTGCCGTGATACGTCACCGCATAGCTGTTAGGCACCTGATAAGAGATGAGTGCGTAGAGATTTGCTATGAAGCGCTTTTTGAAGTCCTCGCTTTTTCCCTTCGCGTGAGCACAAGCCTTTTCGAGGTCTTTGAAAATCTCGCCAAAATCGGAGTAAGCCTCTGCAAGTGCATTATAATATTCCCTGCGAAGATTATTGCCTCGAAGTAACCCGTCGATATGGGTCGTGAAGGCGTTGCGGTCTCCCTTGAACGCTGCATTTACTCTCAATGATCCTTGCGATTCGTTGATGATTTTCAGCGCCGCCGCGATTAACTTGAATTCATCGTGCCAGGCATCATTCAGCGATGTCATGGCGATCAAGACGGCTTCGAGCCTTGTTTTTTCCTTTCCCGTCCGCTTGGCCAGCTCGGCGATTTCAGCTTCAAGCTCCTGCTTGCGCTGCGTAAGCTTGATATAGGCATCCGGCTGGATCGAGGTAACGCCCTGTTCGTCCAACGCTTTGACCAGTTCCCGCTCGGTCTCGGCAAATTCTTCCTTTAGGCCGTCGCGCACGCCTTCAAGCTCTTGGCGCAGTTCATCCAGATCGCCGGACTTGGTCTTGATGGTGGCAGCAAGAGCCTTGGCTGTCGCAACCGTGCCTTTTAGCTCTTCCACCTTGGCTGCGTAGCGCGTGAAGAAATCAGCATTTTGATCGGAGGCATGAACTTCTATCAGCTTGAAATCTTCTTCGGCCTGGGTTGCAGCATCATCAATCGTCTTGCGCCAGGCCGCAGCCGTCTCGTCAATACCCTGACAGTAGGTCAGGTCCTCGCTATAGGCCAATTGCTTTTCAAGCTTGTCCTTGATGCCATGCTTGTCGAATTGCTCCAGGTTGAATTCAACATCCTTGAGTTCATCTTCCAGCGCTTGCTTGTCCTCCGCATCGCCGCGGACAGAATTGAAGCTCTCTATAGCCGACTTTAGTTCGCCCGCGCGTTCCTCGATCTTTTGCCGCACACCCTTTAGGCTATCGCCCATGAGCTTTTCGACAAGATCGTGCCCGAAGCCCTTTCCAGCAGCGGAGAGGTCCTTCTGCCCGAAGTAAAGCGGCTTGGCGATGATCGTCTCCTTAATGGAGACACCGGGGCGCAGCACGCCATCGACATAAACATCCGGCAAATGCCCCCAGATGCGCCTTACCTCATAGCGACCGCCATGCCGATCGGTCGCTTCGACAATTACCTTGCCGCCGCTTTTCAGAACATGGGGCAGGAGCTTATCCTTATATTCCTTGTCCTGTGCCTTTTCGCCAAAGGGGATATCAAGTGCGTAGCGCACGCTTTCCAGGATAGAAGATTTTCCGCTGCCCTGAATGCCAATCAGACAATTCAGATGCGGAGAGAAGGTAACACGCCTACCATCCAGCAACCCGCCTTCAAAGCGAACGGCGTTGATGTGGGAATGGCCTATGGACGGTATATCCGGCGCAACGCGGAAAGCATGATCAGTCAGGGCAAATTTCACCGCATCGAAACCAACATCGCCAAGCTTCAGATAAACCTTCTTACCTTTGCCGATTTCAGAAATTTCTTTTGCATCAGAGCCTTCCACTTCGGCTGGATAGTGATCGCCCCACCAGCGCTTGACCTTCGTGCGGCAAACGCCATCCTGCTTGTCATGGGTGCGGACCTTCTGGAAGCCAAGGGCATATTTTTGAATGAGCGGCTCAGCGGCAAGTTCGCCCATTCGCCCGCCGCTTAACTCCTTCCACAGGCCACTATTGGCCTCGACATGCGCGAAGATAATGAAGAAGTCGCGGTTGTAGGATTCCAGTTTTCTGAGCGTCTCGATCAGGTCATCATTGCTACGTCCGTTTTCCTGCTCGTATTGCGCGGGAACCTTCCCAGCAAACGCTACGCCAAGAAATTGGTTGATGTAATCCTGACCATCGGCCAACCAAGCTTCGGAAAATACCACGAGTGTGTGAACGCCGTTTGCGCCGTCCTTGACGGATAGTTCCACGCCGGGGAGCACACCGATACCGAATTTGCGCGCCCTCTTGCGCAGAGCCTTGAATTCTTCCAAGTCAAATTTGTTGTGGTTGGTGATGACGGCAAGGCGTGTTCCGTTAGCTTCAAGCGCCTCGACATAGCTGGCGACGAAACGGTCAGCGTCGCCGTCATAACGAAATTCCTTATCCGCTTGAGTGTGCAGGTGGAAATCTGCCCTTACCCACTTCGTGCCATGCTCGAAGAGTTTCTGAAGTGCCTCACTCATTCGCTACGTCCCTGTGATCAATTAGTTTTTCTTCCCAATGAGACCACGCAATGCGGGTCTCTGTAAAGTTAGGCGCTGACTGGCCCGCGGTTGGCCAGAACGGCGCGCGGGCGGCGGCAGTGTGACTTGCCGTAGGGTGCAAGCGCGACTACGTCCGAGCGGTCGCTGCAATTGTGTTGCAGGCCCTTAGAGGAAGTCGACGTTATACCCGTTAGGTGGTCATGAATCCGTTGCCAGCGGCAATCAATCTGAATGGCTGGTCTCACGGTTAGGCTGCGGCTGCAATGCCGCGGCGCCATGAGGCCGCTTTCCGCCCTGCGTTTCAGAGTTTGGCGCGATGCTGCGCCAGACGCGCGGGACTGCTCTCAGCGCTTTGCGGTCTTATGCCCAAACGGCTGCGACCGTTAAGGTTCAGACTTAGTCAGAATTAACCGGCCTTTCCGTCCCGAGACCCGCCATCCTACGTGGAAGTGATCGGCCTGCGAGGTTAGAAGGGCGAATTAACGAGAACCCTCTTTCATTTTTTTGCGGGGGGCTTGCTAGATTTGCTAGGTTTGAGGGACGGTGTGTTCCCTGGTGTGGTTTTGTTGTCACGGCGTCGCTGATCTGGGGTCCCGGTTGATTTTGCTATCGGCTTCGGTCCTGGTTTAAGTGCCATGAATGCTCTCCTTTATTGGTTTGTTGATTTGATGCTCCCACGAATGTCCGCGTTGTAACGATGCTGCGGAAGCAACGCGGCATCGCCGCATGTGTGCTTCCCGCCCACGAACTCAAAGATTAACAGGCAGGCAGCCTGTTCGATGTCTGAAGTTGGCCCAAAGCTATGGCGACCAACCGGCGATCGAAGATCTTCAATTTGCGCTGTCCAGCGACTTCCCCGCCAGCCCAGTCCTTAAGACCTTCCATCACTCCCTCAACAGTCGGTTCGATATCGTCGTGCTGCATCATCCAGTCGACAGTCGCCAGAAGTTCCATGCCGAGAGGCGACTCAAAGCCATCGATGGTGGCCGAAGCCCATTCCAGTACGCTTGAGAACTGCTTCCCTTCACCCGAGTTCAGATAGGCTTGCACTCGATCATACTTTGCGTCGTTGAACCAAATGAGATCCAAGGGATCGGCATCTGCAAGGCGCTTGTCGCACCGGAGATAACTTCCATCGAGACTGTCGAGCAGCTTCGTCAGGTTATGCGAATAAGGTCCGTACTTGTTTGCTTGGAACCTGAACTTGAGTGCGTCCGAACCCCCGAACCGTTTCACGCCGCGCTCGAGAAACCATCCCAATTTCTGCACCTCAAGAATCGAGCATTCAATCCCAAGGAGTGAGTACCGACGTACCATCTCAGCCACCAGTGCGCGTGCCGGGGTGAGCTTCTCAACACCAGTGCGCTTGGCGACATTCTGATACTTGGAAGTCGGCTCGTAGACGATGGCATTAACCCCTTCAAGTTCCGCCAATGCCGACTCGATAAGAGGACGCACATCGCGCCAGTCAAGGCCACCATTACCACAGCCAAGTGGAGGGATCGCAATTGAATTAATTCCCTTCTCACGAATTACTCGGACAAGGTCCTTCAATCCATCCTCGACCCATTCAATCTTAGTTTTCACTCGCCAATGGGTCTTTGTCGGGAAATTGATGATCCAGCGCGGCCCGAAGAGCTCCTTGTTCTCGGTAACAAACATTTTGCCAGTACGCACTTCGCCTGCATCGCAGGCGCGCGCATAAGCTTCGAAGTTTCGTGGGAATTGCTCCTTGAACATGAGGGCAATTCCTTTGCCCATGATTCCGACCGTGTTCACGGTGTTCACCACCGCGTCAACGTCAGCTTCCAGAAGATTGCCTTGCGTGTAAGTTACCATCAGAAATACCAGCCTGGTCGCGCCACGATCTTGAGATCGAGCCCAACCTCCTCCCGTTGCTGTTCAAGTGTTCCTTTTTCGTTCTCGCTCAGGCAGACTATGCCTGCAAGGTGCTCCACTGGCAAGTGCCTGTGCACGAGCGCCTCGGCCTGGTAGCGATCCGTCTTTTCGGGATCATCGACGTCGCGTTTGAAGTCTCTACGCTGCAGGATGCCCCAGTCGACCTTGTCGAGGTCGTCGAGCGAGGTGAAGAATTGCGCAGTCTGGAGGTATGCGTGGCGATCTGAAAACACCGTTGCTACGCCTCGATCCTCGAGCCCTCGAAGTGAGGACGCCATGATCACAATCTCCGTGTTCGGGAACTGGCGAATTCCTCCGTAGCCAGTCTTGATGTTGTACATCATCATCGAAAATGGCGTGAAATAGAACGGAATGTAATCTGATAGCGATCCGCCCGGTGCAACAGGTACATTCCGTGCAGTCCGACGCTGAATTAATTCGAGGTTCCCAATTCGCACGAAATTGGGGTCTTGCACTCCGGAATTCTTACAATGAAGCCCATGCCTGAGGATCCACGGCACATTGTTGATGTGCGTAATCCTGAAGATCAGAGCTTTTTCGGCGGTCAAGTTGTTTGCCATGTCTCGATATGGATACAGTTTGGGCCAACTTCCCTCAAGATGTTATATGGTGACCAGCGCCGTCGAGCACATAGCCGATTGACTGGTTCGCAAAACACTTGCCATTCGGTCTTCGCACGAACGCCAACCATTGGCGACGGCCAGCCCCGAATGTCCGCACCTGCTTATGGCGTTGAACCTTTTCGCACCCTTTGCAAATGCCCGGAATCCGTCCTCCCCGACAAGCAGGCGATGTCCGCCACCCTATCGAGCAACCAGCTTTTGACGACCGTTCTCTCGCAGCATCGCTTCCATTTCATCCAAGCCATCGACAGCAGAGCGCATTTGCGCCTCATCAACGACGCTCGCAACTTCGGCATCCACGACCTGACTGCCAAAATCCATCTCCATCTGACGCTGTTCCTCGGCGATGACGGCTTGAACGACGGGCGCGGTTTTCTTTGGAACAACATCAGATTGCCCTGAATGTTCAGCATCATTAGGCTGGCCTGCTACGTCTACATCGGCCTCGGGTCCACTTGGCCCGTCCGGCGGCGGCGCCATCGGCATGGCGCGCACACTCAGCGGCAGCGTGCCTTGCGACCCACCTCCCCCCGGCTTCGGAAAAGGCAACTCCCCCGTCTGCGCCGCGTGGATCGCCTTGAACAGCCGATCGTCAAAATATTGGATCCGCTTTGCCCGGACCGGCATCTGGGCATCGATGACCATGACGATCTCGTCGAGCGGCAGACGGCGCGCCTCATCTTCAGGCAATAACGAGCTTTCTTCGGTCCGCGTGGATTGGCTGCGGCCTTCAAAGGGGTTTTTGCCGATGGACTGGGATCGCGTGATGACGGTCTTCGTGGTCTTGCCAACCGCCTTGCTCAGTTCCTCGACTGTCTTTTCATCCGAAGGCGTGAGATAGAGTTTCACGCCGGCGTTGCCCTGCAGGGCGCGGCGGGTGTTCTCGCCGTAGATTTCATCGAGGGCGGGGATGGTTTGGGTGACCACGGCCAAATGGCCGCGATAGGTCCGCAGGGTCTCGATGCTCTCGACCACGATGGGCATCTTGCCGAGACGGTTGAACTCGTCGAGCATGATCATCACTGGCCAGGGCTCGTCGGGCCCGGGGTCCTTGTCCTGCATGGCGGAAAGGAGATCGGAGAAGAAGAGCCGGATCAGTGGTGCCAATGGTTTCACCATCAGCGGCTGGACCACGAGGTAGACCGAAAAGGGTTTCTTGCGGATCGTTCGGAAATCAAAGTCCGACACCGCCGTCGCCTCGTCAATCGCCGGGTTCTGCCACTGGTCGAGCCCCGAGGTCATCAGAAGCGAGACGTAAGAGGTCAGCGTGTCGTTGTTGGTCGAGGCCAACCGCGTGAAGATCAACTTGGCGGCCCTGTTATCGACCTCGTGGCCCCGCGCGAAATACTCCTTCTGCTTGTTCCCGCCCGAGGCCGCGATGCGGTAGATCTCGCCCAGGGTCGGACGCTTGCGCTGGAAGGCCAAGAGCCCTGCCGCCACGAAGAGATCGATCCCGCCCTTGAGGAGGCCCTGCACCCGGTCATTGTCGCTTTGCAGGAAGAGCGTCGCCAGAAGCTGCAGTTCCATCTGCTGGCGCGCGGGATCTTTGAGCTCGGCGATGCGCAGCAGCGGGTTGTAGCGATGCGTGCGCTTGCCCTCCCAATCGGTGGGGGCAAAGCGATAGACCTTGTCGCCCTGGGCTGCGCGGTGCCGGGCCGTTGCCTCGAAACACTCGCCCTTCACGTCGAGCGTCACGGCAGAGCCTTGCCATGTCAGCAGGTTCGGAATGACAAAGCCCGTGGTCTTGCCGCGGCCCGTGGGGGCCACGATCAGCGCATGGGGGAAAACCTTCGAGCAAATGTAATTGGCGCGGGAGCCCGGCGTCCCCAGCTTGCCGAGGATGAACCCGGTCCCTGGCGCCCCAAAGAACCCACTGGCCTTCATCTCGCGCGCGGTCTGCCAATGGGTCTGGCCAAAGCGTGTCAGAGCGGACCCCGAGAGAGCAAGGCTCAGCATCAGGCCGGCAGCGGCAAAGCTGCCGATGATCAGGTGGATGAGTTGGGCGTCCTCCGGGCGGCGATCCAGGATCGCCATGTAGTTCTGCGCGATATAGGCAAAGTCGATCTCGGCCCCGAAGCCGAGATCCTGGTAGGTCAGCACCGCCGAGGCGATGGTATAGCCCATGGCCCCGGTCACCAGCGTCACAAGCAGGACGCCCGTGGCAATCCGCGCTTTTCCCATGGAGGCGCTCAATGGACCTGACCCCGCTCGGTCTCGCCATCCACGTCTGTCGCGCGGTGTTTTTCATATTCGGTGTCGGCAAGATCATCGACCACCTGGCGCAAGGCCTCCGTGTTGGCCGTCGCTGCATCCGATTGCAGGTAGACCTTCGCGACATAGAGCCGGTCGAGGCGGTCCTCGAGAACCTTGTCCAGCGCATCGGCATCGCCGGATGTGAGCCGGTCGAGTTGGCGAACGTCCAGCACCCGCGCGATCTCGCCACGGAAGGCGTCCCGCTCCGCCTCCGTCTCGAAGGGCGCGGAGAACTCCCCGGCCCGCTCATGGTCCAGAACACGCGCAATCTCGTCTGCGAGGCGGTCGGCACGGTCAGACTGCGGCGCAGTTTCATCGCGGGCTGCGAGGATGTCGTCGTGCATGCCAGACCCGAGCCCATCGCGCATCTCGGTTTCGCGGCGGACCTGATTGATGGCCTCCGTGTCGCGTATCTCGACAACGGCCGCATAGGTCGCACCGAGCCCACGGGCAAGGTGGGACGGCATGTCCGGATAGCGCGCGCGCAAGTCATCCGTGACAGCATCTGCAACGGGCGTGCGGACGTCGCGTCCCTCCATGATCCGGTCGACCTCGCGGGTGATCGCGCTGGCGCGGGCCGCATCGGTGATGGTTTCCCTGTAGGGTTCAGACCGATCGATCACATCGCCTGGGCGTGCAAGCAGGTCCGGGTGCGCTGCGAGATACGCGCGCTGCTCGGTCTCGATCCGGCGCTCCGCCCGTGAGACAACCTCCCAGTCCCGGTCCTCGATCTGCTGCGCAGTCAGGCCGTCTGCGCGCATCTCCTGACGGATTGTCCCTTCCATCTCCCGCACCGCGCCCTCATGATAATGGAACTGCTCGCTGACCGGTTCCGCTTCCATGACCCCATCCCGGCGCAGCACGTTCTCCCGCTCCAAGAGCGTGCCAAGCGCGACGTGCACATCGTTGAGAATGTCACGCGCCTGTTCCAGATCGGCGCGGCGTTCAAGGTTCAGATCGCGCGCCTCGGCCACCTTGGAGAGATCATCTGCGATCCATTGATGCTCCAGCGCTGCATTTGAGGCGCCCGTCTCGATCCGGGCCACCACTTCCGATGTGCTGATCCCGGTGCCCCGTAGTGCCGCGTCAATGCGCGATCTCAGATCGGGCTCGGCCAGACGCTCGCGCTGGCTGGCGTCGATATTGGCTTCGGAATAGATCCCGCCCTCCGAGGGGGTCTCTGACAGCGTGGATGATCGCAGCCCCAAGGGCTGCAGGTGCTGGACCTGCGTCTGGATCTCGATGAGGCGTTTTTCCAGCAAGGGACGTTCCGCGTCAGACTTCTCGGCGATCATGCCCTGCACCCGCGCGAGCTTCTCCGCATAGAGGCTTCTGAGATCCTCGAAGCTTTGATCCTCAGCCATATAAACATCTCCTGTTCGGTCCACCTTCCCGCCATGCGCCAGAACCTCGCCCGCGCGGAAGAGTGCCGCGGCAATGTCTTCGCGGGCCCCGCGGACCTCGGAGGTCTCCCGGGAGGCCTCCACGGCAAGCGAATGGTAGACGGTTCTGGTGTTGGCGATCTCCGCCAGCGTCCGCGTCAGGTCGGCCCCCACGCGTTCGCGTTCGCGGGGCGCGCGGCCCTCGTCTTTCGCGGCATAGACCTCGCTGGTGCGGGCCGGGTAATGCACGACACCGCGATCAACGCGGCGCGTGGCCTCCAGGCGCACGCCATACTTTTCCGCCTCCTCGACCATGGCGAGGCGGAAATCGTCATAGTTGAAGCGATGGTTGCGCCCCAGAAAGAAGAACTCGCCTTCCTGCGAGCGGCGGTTCAGCACCAGATGCGCATGCGGGTGATCTCGGTCTTCATGCACCGCGATGATGTAGTCGAAATGCCCCTCCTCGGTCTGGAAGAACCGCTCCGCCACATCCGTCGCGATGTCGCGCACATCCTCCCCGCGCGTGCCGATCGGGAAGGACATGAGCAAATGCGTGGTTTGCCCGAGCTTGGGTTTGAAGCCCGCATCCCACCGCTTGGCAAAGCGCTCTGTGAGGTCCTTGATGTCGCCCGCCTCGAGCTTTGTCTTGCCATCCAGAAACCCGCTCGAGTCGACGATATGGGTGGACTTGGTGGTGAGGTAATCGAGCTGGTTTGCGAGCTGTGATTTGGTATGCGTACCCCCGCCTCGGATCGCCTTGAAGACCGCCGGACGGTGCCCGGCCGCCGCGCGCACAAGCTGGCTCTGCTTGGCCACGTGCAGCCCTTGCATCGAGCCCCGGACGCGGCTCCAGCCATCCCGGAAGACCTCGCCCGTGACGGCATGGACGGCATCATTCAGCCGCATGGGCAAACTCCCTCAGCGCGACCGTGGCCTGCAGCTGCATCGCGTCCCGACGGCGGCGCAGAAGCAGATCGATCTCGTCAGCGGAATCCAGAATGAACCGCGCCAGCCCGCGCATCTGCGCGAGGCGCAATTCGGTGAACTCGGCACTCGTGCCCCCCACGGCCCCCTGCCCCCGCCGGTTGGCCTGCGTCATCTGCTTGGCGATCTGCGCGACCCCATTGCCGACCTCGTGCAGAGAGGCGCGATAGCGCGCCATCTCTGCCGCCATCTGCGCGTCCGGGACAAACACGCCGCCCGCAGCCTGAATGAGCCGCCGCAGCCCTTCGGCCCGGCTCTCGATTCCGGCCTCGGCCAGCACCTCGTCGAGCGCCGCAAGCTCCGCAGCCGTGACCTTCACACTGATCGCTGAGACCGGGATGGCGGCATCCGTCTGGCGCTCGGCATCAGCTTTCAAGACGTAGCGCACGGCGCGCGATGTAACACCGAACCGCGCAGCCAGCTCGGACGTCGACACACCCTCCGCGGCCTCGCGGACGATCTGCATCTTCTCCGTCTCTGTCAGGCGTTTTGTTCGGGACATGCGGAAGAAAGACCCCCTATTTCCTGCCACCTTCCACCAAGGCTGCCCCCACCTTACGATAATATACCGTGCTGTCAATTATATACTTACGTTGCATTCAGTCTCAGGCAGCCTTGGTGTCCGCTTCACGCCGCGGCCCGCAGGGACGCGGCTCTGCCGCCCTCACCACCGGGCGACCCACCTGTCCAATGGGTCCCCTTCCCCAGCACCGCCCGAGGGTCTGGACGAACACGCATGTGTTCGGACGGAACCGCGGGCGGGCGCAAACCCCACCGACAGGGCGGACAGTCAGGGTCAAGGCGGGCCAGATTTGGCTTGCCAAATCTCTGCCGCAAAAACCGGGAGGCCCTGGCCGATAGGTTTTTGTGGATGGCCCCCTTGAGGCTGACTGGCCGGTCTGTCGCGGCCTGATCATTTCGGGGGGAGTGCGTCCGTTGAACGCGCAGCGGCCGACGGCTTCGTGAAGTCGCCTCGGGCGATCTGACCGCCGGACGCGGCATCCCTGGAACAGGGATCGGGCCGCCCCAAGATCGTCCTGGGGCGGCCCATCCTCGTCAGAGGATTTAGTCCTGGGGATCTTTCGCGCTCGGCGGGAACATCACCAACTCCGAGACCGCGACCGGGAAGTCGAGCTTGAGGCTGAAAAACTCCGAGCCGTCCCCGTTGCGGGTGTTGCGGAACATAGCGCCCACGCGCTGAAAACGGGTGCGCTCCTGGCCATCGGTATCGGTGAACTTGACGGGGACGGTGGCGACGTAGTGGTTGGTCATTTAGGTTACTCCTTGTTGCGATGGGGATCACCCGGCACGGGGGCAAGAGGCCCGGTCGCAAGCGCAAATGCGGAGGGTCCGCGGCCAGCCGTGGAAGCCGTATTTGTGCTTGCCGAAGCGCAAGCGCAGGGCACGATTGGGCCGACCCCGTGCGATCCACATCTATGAGCAAAAAGGAGTGATCCGGATGACCCTTGCCATCACGCAGCCGCCACCATCCGCGTCCGCGTCCCGCCGAGCCTGGCCGGGGTGCTGACGGAGCCCGCCCGCGTGGATGCGATGTTCCGAAACACGCCCCGAGGGACGTGCAGGTGTTCAGCCTCATATGCGACGTCTCGACCCCTCGCGTCTTGCGCTGCTGACGATGTGCGTGAGGTGCGTACCATCCCCAGCCCGTACCGATGCGGATGGGCCGCACTCTGACGGACCGGGTAGAGGGATAACGGTGCTGGCCGCCGCGAGCTGCCGATCACGCATGACCAATCGCACGCGCCATGAGACATGACGAAAGGGCCGCGCCAAGCGCGACCCCCTCTCTTCAATCCTGCGACGCCTTCTTCGTCGGGTCCGCAACCCGCATGACCGTCAGGCCTTTCGCTTCCGCCTTCTGCCCGAGATTCAGCGCGACCCCGTTGCCGCCGAAGAGGACAACCCCCGTCGCCGCGAACTTGTCGTCGAGCATTTCGTCGTTGCACTTGAACGGTGCCGCCCGCCCATGCGCGGACCAGCGAGGATCAAAGCGCGCCTGCGCTATCCCGCGTGCCCGGGCCCACCGAGCCGCAATCATCTCTGCCCCGTGCTTGCCACCCTTGTGGCAGAGGAAGATCTCCTGGTTGCGGTTCTGCTTGATCCGTTCGCGAACCTTGTCGAGCGTGTTGAAGATCACATCGACATCTGTCCAGTCGGTGGCTCCTGAGACGATCAGGGGCACCCCCTCGACTTTCGACTTCTCGGCGGTTTCGCGGTCGTGCTGCTCCAGGAGCTGCCGTGCCTCGAAGACCGCCCCGGTCTCTTGCGCGCGGACGCTTGCGCGCGACCCGGCTGCCGGAATGAAGGCGTGGCCCGCCTCGATCTCGTAGCATTCCGCCGCAGCCTCGCTCATCACCTCGATGGCGCCGACAATCTCGCGCAGCTGCAGAAAGCGCGCCTGCGCCTCTTCGAGCGCGGTCTCGGCGATCTCCGATCCGTCGTGGGATTTTGCCAGCGCGCCGATCTTGTCGGCGGTGCGGTCGACCTCCTTGCCAAGCGCCACCTTGCGGCGCTGGAGGATCGTCGCGAGCCCATGGGCCAGCGGTTCGATTTCGGCTTCAAGCCCGGTCCCGCGCAGCTGCCCGAGCAAAGCCTCGAAGCTCTCGCGGATGATGCGGTCGGTCAGGACGTGATCCTCGGGGATCGGCAGCTGCGCGTCCTTCTCGGTCAGTCCGAAAAGTTCAATGGTCTCGTAGGTGTTTGCGTTGTCGTAAGCCATGTCTGGTCTCCAGTGTTCGGTTCCAAGGCCACCACGTGAGTGTGGGGGCATGGCCGAATGCCTGGTTTCCGAATCTGCCCGGGTCAGGGACGGCGCAGCCGCCGGCTTGCCGGGCGAAAAAGTTTTCTGCGCGCAGCACCCGACACATGCGCGCGCTCACGCACGGGACCGCCCCAAGCCACCGGCTACGCCCTCGCGGAAAAGTTTTGCGATCCTTGACGCGGGCTGATTTGGGGGCCATCCGGAGGATATGCTTCCGCACTCATGTGTGTGTGTTTTGACGGTAGGTTTGCCCGACCCGAGCAGGCAAACGGCCCGACCGGACGCGGGAGACGGATGGAGCGGCGGGATCGTTTTGGCCTCGGGCCAAAACAGACCAGAGCGCAATCCGGCGGAGCGGCCGGGGAGGGACGTGCTCGCGAGGCGGGCAAACCGGGGGCCTGGGTGCGACGCCGCGGTGAGGCCGCATGGCCGAATGCGCGACGGACCGAAGGGCCGTTCTCCCCTGCGACACGCGAAGCCGAGCTGGGGAGGCCGGAAGGCAAGTTGGAACTGCGTTACAAAAGAAGATTAGGGAAATTCTGAGTTTCAGTTGTAGAGGTCAAAAGCGGAACTTCGCTGCGGGACGAACGAACTGGTAAGATGCGGACAAAGCAGACTTGCCTTTCTCCCTCAATCACTGCTGGTGCCGGCATCGTCCGGCGATGCTGCTTCGGTCTCTGCAAACGCCTCCAGACTCTCGAGAACCGCGACCGCATGCGCCGCGTACGGACCGATCCAGCGGTTCTGAACGTCGTGGATCGGGAGGGCGTCGAGATGGTTCCAGCGTTCTCGGCCGCGCCGCTCAACAACCACCAGCCCGGCTTTTTCCAACACCGACAGATGCTGCATCACCGTGCAGCGGTCGAGATCCGTAAGCCTCCCGCAAAGGGCGCCGGTGGTCTCCGGCCCATCCTTGATCAGGTCGAGTATCCGCCGCCGCGCTCGATGGCCAAGCGCCTTGAACACGGCATCAAATTTATCTTCGATTGACATGTTATGATTTTATAACATGATTGACGAAACGCAAAGAGGATTCGCATCATGGAGCTGAAATTCACCGTGGCAGGACGCATATCGAAGCCGGTCGAAGAGGTCTTCGAGGCCGTGGTCGCTCCTGACTGCCTGTCGAAATATTTCACCACGGGCGGGGCACGGGGGCGGCTGGAAACCGGGGCCGAGGTGACCTGGGACTTCCACGACTTTCCCGGCGCTTTCCCCGTCCTGGTGCAGGAGGTCGTCCCAAATCAGAGGATCGTGCTGCAGTGGGAGGCGGACGAAAAGACCGCCACATGGACGACCGTGACCATGGAGTTCCGCCCGCTGGACGATGGGCGCACCCTGGTGCGGATCAGTGAATTCGGCTGGCCCGAAACCGAGGCCGGCCTGATCTCCTGCTTCGGCAATTGCCAGGGATGGACCGGGATGCTCTGCGCCATGAAGGCTTGGCTGGAGCACGGGATCAATTTGCGCGACGGATTCTACAAATAATTCAACATAGAAAGAGGAGAACCATCAAATGGAGCCGGGAAAAAACATCGCCATCAAGGTTCCCCTGCATCGCTGGGAAGACACCGTGGCCTTCTACCGAGACAAGGTCGGCTTGACGGTCGCCCGCGAACTGGAGAACAGCACCGGGTTCGAGTTCGGCAGCTTGACCCTTTGGATCGACCGCGTGCCGCATCAGAGCCAGGTGGATGTCTGGATCGAACTGTTCGACGAAGACCCCGACGCCGCCCTGTCGCGTCTCGGCAGCCCCAATCGGGACGAGCTGGAGCCGCTGACCAATGTGACCGGGCACTGGACGTCGGACCCGGCCGGGACGGTGATCCTGTTGCGCAAAGAGCAGATGGGTTGAGCCACTGGATTGATGCCACCACCCGATCTTGGGTCGGGTGGTGGCGCTCCGCTGCGACCGCAGGCGCCCGTTAGCGGGTTTGCGCATCCTTGATCTCTACCAGCTGGATCAGGTTGCCGCAGGTATCATCCAGCACGGCCATTCTGACATCGCCCGCATCAACCGGGTCCTGCGTGAACCTGACGCCACCTTTTGTCAGGTGATCATAGGTGTCGGCCAGGTTGTCGACCTGAAAGGAGGCGGCGGGAATACCATCCGCAACAATCGCTGCCCGGTAAGGTTTCACAGCCGGATGATCGCTGGGTTCCAGAAGCAGCTCAGTGCCAGTCGGCTGCTCCGGCGACACCACCGTAAGCCAGCGGTTCTCGCCCACCGGAATGTCGTTCTTCAACTGGAAGCCCAGCTTTCCGACGTAAAAATCAAGCGCGCGGGCCTGATCGTCGACAAAGACACTGGTGACATGGATTTTCATCATCGTTCGCTCCTAAAGAAATGGGACAAGGGCCTGTTGCACGGCCTCGCGCAGCGGACCCGGCTCAAACCTGTGGATCTTGGTTCGCCCCTGCCACGAAATTTCCAGCAGTCCCGCCCGTTCGAGGGCGTCGAGATGCTGCGAGACAGTTTGACGGGACAGATGTCGTGCGCCGCCCGGCTGATCCGGGGCGACACACAGATCGAAAAGCGTCTGACCGGGCTTCTGCAAAAGCGACGCCAAGATGCGGCGCCTTTCGGTATGCGCCAGCGCTTTGAATACAAGTGTTATCTGATCCTCTGTCATGCCTGCTAAATATGCAGTACAAATACTGCATGTCAACCTATTCAGTAAAGCGAGTGCCAAGACCTCAGGGTAGAGGTCGAGGCATGGTCACGAAGGTCGTAGTAGGGCTCTTCGGTAGCATTAGCTGCAGGCGACACGAACGTCTGCAATGTAGGCCGGGTTCATTCAACCACACCAGCACAGCAAAAGGGGAACCGTGGTCCCACGGCTCCCCTTTCGGTTCAGATCGTCTCCCCCTCGCGCGCCGATTAGGCGACCAGCGAGAGCCCCGCGCCTGCGTCCTGCGGCTGCTCACCGCTGTCGATGAACGGGATGATCGAGAAGGTCTGCCCGCCGCGCTGCTCTTCGTTCTGCACGGCGTTGACGCGCAGGTCGCCATCAGGCGTGTTGATCAGCAGCGACAGGTAGTCATTGCCCGTGCGGCTGCTTTTGGCCATCCACGCCGAGCCGACGCGGATTGGTTTACCCCGGGGCGAGCTGACCTCGATCCGGTAATCCGGGTGGGTCTCCTCGGATTTGTAGCTGTTCTCGATCAGCGTGAACTCCAGATCGAACATCATGTTGGCGATGTAGCCGGTGAACGCGTTGTCGGCGTCCATGGCGGTGAGCTCGCCTGAGATCGAGCCGGATTTCATCAGGCCGTTCGAGACCAGCGGGATGATCTCGAACTCCCCGCTTTGGGTCGCGCGCGCTTCTTTCGTCTGCACCGCGTTGACCCGGAACGGACCCAAGCCGACATCGATCTGCATCGAGATGTAGGGGTTGCCGCTGGTATTGCCGGTCTCGTTCCAGGCCGTGCCGATGCGCACCTTGCGGCCTGATTTGTTGACTGCCGTCACGTCAAAATCCGGGCTGCGTTCGGACATCTTGGCCCGTGCCTCCAACTGGATGGCGACGTCAAAGCGCGTCCCGTGGATCATGCCGGTGTACTGAGCGGCTGCGGTCTCGACGTTGCGGGTGAGGGTTCCTGCGAACATGGGATAGTTCCTTCTTGGATTGGCCGGTGCCTGACGTTCTTGCCAGCGCATCCGGGATTGCTTTCTCGACCCCTTGAGGGATCACAAACCAGAAAGCTTGCTTTCCTTTCAGCCCCGCCCACGGGTCAGAGCTGCCGTCCGAGTGGGAATGCCCCCGCGCCTCCTAGTGCTACGCCCCTCCCCTGCCCGTTTGGTCTTGATTGGCTGCCCGGATTTTCCGCGCCGTCCTCCGATCTCGCGATGAAGAACTCCGCCTCTTTTCCGTTCAACCGGTGCCCGCTCCGGTCGGTCAGACCGATGCAGCTTCCGTTCGGCACATAGGTGATGAGGTACTGACCGAGCCGGTCTTTGTGCACAACGTAGCCGGTATTGGCCCAATGCATGGTCTGGCCGGCATCGACGGCCGCCTTGATGGCTTCGAGTGTCATGCGATCCTCCTCAAGAAGAATGGTGGGGAAACGACGCAAGAAGCCCGATCTTCCAACCGGGCTTCCGTGCGGCATTCGTTTGGCAAACGACCGAGACCTGTCAGGCGCTTTGCGTGGCTTGCATCGCGCGCGCCGCCATCCAATCCTTCAGGCCAAGAACCGTTCTTCCGGCGGCGACCTCGGAGGCCCAGGCAACCCTTGGGTCGCCGCAGGGCTCATCGCCAGAATGCCGGTCGATATGGCCATTGGCCATCCATGGCTCAGGCTGGATCCGTCGCAGCCAGTCCGCCATGCTCGGAATGCGGCCCTGGCAGTCTTCACGGATATGCTGCTCGCCGATCCAGCGCACGGGAATGTCCCGACCTGCGCTATTGGTCAGGGTCAAGCCGAAGACACGTTCGGCCTCGAACAGGCCTTGAGCGTGGTGGCGCATGGCTCGGTGCGTGAAGAGCGCGAGGTGCTCTTTCGAGGCGTCAAACCAATCGTGCACAGACTGATAGTCAGATGGCACCCCGCCGAATTTCCGGGCAGAGCTTTCGGCATGATGAAGCGGATGGGCCATCTCACAGCCCCTCGTCATAGCTGTGCGAACATTCGACATAGCGGTCCGCGTGATCGAGGATGATGCTGTCTAGTGCTATGTCCCAGGTCAGCGTGCCGTAGCCGCCCTCGTTGTTTTCGAACCCCGGATGATGGTGATAGGCAAGCGACCAGGCGAAATCGCCCACCTCAGTGGCAAGCGCCTCCGGCAGTTGGACCTCCGCAGGCTGCACCGTCACATCCTCGACATTGCCGGAGTCGCCATAGCCTTCGTATTCGGCGGTGACCTCGCTGATGCCAAGCGCGCGTAGTTGCGCAAGCAGCTCCGCTCGGGATGCCTTCAGGGTGGTTTCGCGCTCCGCGCGCCACTGAGCCGCCATCGCGGCGTAATCGATCTGGGGATTGGTCATGGGTCTGTCCTCTTGTCTGAAGTGGGGGCTGGGCAGGCATGGGGATGCCCGCGGCCGGGAAGCGCAGACCGGCCAAATCCCGATCCGCGACGCCCGACCGGAAGCCCGCTTTGACTTTTCAGGCGGCTTGTTCTGCAGCTCTAGCGGCTCGATGCCCAACGATCCGGGCCAGAATGCTTCCCGTGTCGATCCCGTCCCCATGCGGCAGAAACACCCGCAACTGAAAGGCGATGATCTCCGTGAAACACCCCATAGCCTTGAGGCCGTCGATCATGCCTCGATCTGCACCGCCCAACTCAAGGCGCATCTCGCCAGCGACACGACGACGGGTCAGGCTCAGGCCCCGGCCCAGATCGACAGGTGCGGTGGTGCCGAGGGCGGCGGTCAGCATATCCTGTGGCGTTTGCGGATTGGAGACGAGGAAGCGGGCGCGCAGCGCGGCCGCTCCTTCCTCGCTCAGCGTGCGCCCGATCATGGCGGTCGCCCCATCGGGCGTGACCCGGTAGATGCGCTCATTGGTGGTCGGAATGTCCTTCCAGATCGGCAGCAGCAGCCCGGTCAGCAGGTAGAGCTTGGTCGTGGTGGTTTTTGGCAAGGACGCGGCCTCGGCATCCCAGACCTGCGTGAACTCGGGCCTTTCAATGTCTTCCCAGGCAGACGCCTCAAATCGGGTCTCCTCCAGATAGCTGGACCCGTTTGGCCGCACCATCTTGCGCATGAGGGTGACGATATCCTCATCGTACATCTGCATGGGGCGCGCCGAGATGAGCGCCGCGCGGCCGGAGGCGCGATTAACCATCGGCAGCTTATCCGGATTGCGCGATATGGCCTCTTCGGCGCCCAGGACATGGACCGGGTCCGTCACCTCAAGTCCGATGATCCGCGTCACGGCGCCGGATTTCGGCCAGGTCCAGAGATCCTCAGTGGAGACCTGTTCGATCTTTTCGCCGCGCAGGGTTTCGACGCCGAGATCGAGCGTGCCCGCCGCGCGCGCCCTTTCCGTCTGATCGGCAATCCGGCGCATGAACTCGGCAAAGAGCGCGTTCTGCATGTGGATGGGAAGGGCCAGAACCCGGTTCAGAAACCGCTGGATCGGGGGCAGCTCCTCGAGCAGCACCCCGTCCTTGTCGATCAGCCGCAGGGCCGTCCAGTCGGTGAAGTTCTCATAGCTCATCGCCTCGGCGCGCCCGGCGGCAAGATCGGCGTAGTAGCCACGCAATGCCGCCCGCGCGATCGGGCTTTCCAGATTGTCCTCCTCGCGGAACATGCCTTGCGAACCGGTCTCGCGTTGGCCCTTGGTCAAGGCCCCCAGCTGGTCGAGGCGAGCTATGCGGGAATTTGGGTGATGGCGTGATTTGAAGTGCGGCGTATCGTGGCGGGTGTCAAAGCCGGCCAGAACCTCACAAGGAGCGATACGCCATGAAGGAAGATACAACGATCCTGCCATTTCGCCAATCGGAAACGATCGTCGATCCGCTGACAGAGCTTGCTCGGCAAGGTGCTCGTCGGATGCTGGCGGAAGCGCTGAAGGCCGAGGCTGATGCCTTTGTCGCCAGTTTTGCCGATGAGCAGTTGGAAGACGGGCGTCAGCGGATTGTGCGGCATGGATTTGGCCCTGAACGGAAGATTCAGACGGGGATCGGTGCTCTGGATGTCCAGCGGCCCAAGGTGCGCGACCGGATGGCGTCCTCTGATGGGGCAGAAAAGATCCGCTTTACCTCGAACATTCTGCCGAAATGGGCGCGCCGCTCGATCAGCTTGGACGCGCTGCTGCCTGTTCTTTATCTGAAGGGCATATCGACGGGCGATTTCCAGGACGCGCTGTCGGCCATCATGGGGCCGGATGCGCCCAACCTCTCGCCAAGCGTCATCTCGCGTCTGACTGCCGGATGGCAGGTTCAATATGATGCCTGGGCACGGCGGGATCTGTCTGCCCGCCACTACGTCTACATTTGGGCGGACGGCGTTTATCTTCAGGCGCGGATGGAGGAAAATGCCGAATGCATGCTGGTGATCATCGGCGCGACACCGGAGGGCAAGAAAGAGCTGATCGGCTTTCAGGTCGGCCTGCGGGAGAGCGCGCAGAGCTGGCATGAGTTGCTGACCGACATCAAAGGCCGCGGGCTGTCCGTCGCACCGGAAATTGCGGTTGGGGATGGAGCCATGGGGTTCTGGAACGCACTGGACAAAACGTTTCCAGGCACAAAGCACCAACGGTGTTGGGTGCATAAGGTAAAGAACGTCCAGAACTGTTTTCCCAAGCAGATGGCCCCGGCGGTCAAGTCAGATCTGGACGACATCCAGCACGCCGGAACGCGCGCAGAAGCCGATGCTGCGTTGGCAGTTTTCTCCGAAAAGTATGGCGTCAAATACCCAAAAGGTGTTGCCTGCCTGACAAAGGACGAAGAGGCGATGCTTGCATTCTTCGACTTCCCAGCCGAGCATTGGGGCCATCTGCGCACCTCGAACCCGATTGAAAGCGTGTTCGCCACTGTTCGGCACCGAACGGTGAGGACCAAAGGGGCGCTGTCACAAAAGACCGCAAAACTGATGGTTTTCACCCTCATTCAGGCAGCATCGAAAAAATGGCTGCGCCTCAAGGGCAGAAATCAGTTGCCAAAGGTTATCGAAGGAATCAAATTCAACGACGGTGTCGAAGTGACCAACGACACCGAAAACCGCGCCGCCTGATGATGCGCGTCACCCAAATTCAAGCATAGCTCGGTCGAGGCGTTTGCTGATCGTCGAGGTGAAACGCTTCTCGCCATGCACATCCGAGGTGCAGACCCGGAAGAAGGGCGCACTGACCTGGGCCGAGCGATGCGTGCGGCCCAGCCCCTGGATGGCCGCGTCGGCGCGCCAGCCGGGCTCCAGAAGATAGTGCCGCCGCCGTTTCTGGTTCTTCGCGGTCTGTGCCGCATGATAGGACCGGCCCGTCCCACCTGCATCGGAGAAGATCAGGATGTCCTTCTCGCCGTCCATGAAGGCCTGGGTTTCGGAGAAATTGCTGCTGGCGGCGCGCTTCTCGATGAAGAGATGGCCATCTTCGGCCTTGAGTGGCCGGATCGAACGGCCCGTGACCTCCGCGACAGCCTCGTCGCCAAAGGCCCAGAGGATTTGATCGAGGGCCGAGGGGATCGGCGCCAGCGTCATCAACTCCATCATGGCCGCGTCACGCAAAGCGAGCGCCTCGCGCGAGACGACCAGCGCGCCAGTCTCATCGCGCAACGGCTCGGCCACCATGTTGCCGTCGATCTCGACCAGCTTTTGCGCATGGATCGGGAAGGCCTGTTCGAGGTAGCCCAGAACATAATCACGCGGCGTCAAGGCACCCTCAACGAGTTCATCCTCCGGGTCCATCGTCTCAAGTCGGCGCTTCAACAGGCTCTCGCCTGTCGAGACCACCTGGATGACGCAAGCATAGCCCGCCACCAGATCCTGCTCGATGGCACGGATGATGGTTAGGGCTTTCATGCCCAACAGGAGATGGTTGAAAAACCGCTGCTTCGTGCTCTCGAAGCGGGACTTGGCCGAAGCGCGTGCGGCCGAGGCATTGGTCTCGCCCGAGGCGTCGTTGACCCCAGTCGCGGTCAGCGCCGCCTCGAGATTGTGGTGGATCGTCCGAAACGCGCCCGCATAGGCGTCGTAGATCTCGATCTGGGCCGGGGTGAGCGCGTGTTCGAGCACGTCATATTCCACCCCATCAAAGCTGAGGGCACGCGCCGTGTAGAGCCCGAGCGTCTTGAGATCGCGCGCGACCACCTCCATGGCAGCGACACCGCCGGCTTCCATCGCAGAAACGAAGCTCTCGCGTCTTGGGAAGGGGTATTCGGGGCCCTGCCCCCAGAGCCCCAGCCGCGCGGCATAGGCCAGGTTGTGCACGCTCGTGGCACCCGTGGCCGAGATGTAGAAGACGCGGGCGCGGGGTGCTGCCAGTTGCAGCCGCAGGCCAGCAAGGCCCTGCTGGGAGGGTTTGACCCCCCTGCCCTGCTCGGACCCTGCCGCGTTCTGCATGGCATGGGCCTCATCAAAAGCGAGGACGCCTTCAAAGTCTGCGCCCATCCAGTCGAGGGTCTGGTGCAGTCGCGTGGTGCCGCATTTGCCCGCGGACCGCAGCGTGGCGTAGGTGACGAAGAGGATACCGTCGCCCATCGGGATGGGCTGGTCCGGTTTCCATTTGGAGAGCGGCTGAATGTCGGCAGGCGAGCCGCCGAGATCGGTCCAGTCGCGGATCGCGTCCTCGATGAGCGTGGCGGATTTGGAGACCCAGATCGCCTTCCTGCGCCCGGAAAGCCAGTTCACGAGAATGAGCCCCGCGCATTCGCGCCCCTTGCCGCAACCGGTGCCGTCGCCGAGAAAGTACCCAAGGCGATAGGCCCGTGCGTCTGGGTCATCATCGGCGCGCGTCAGCTTGGTCTGGTCGTCATCGATGGTAAACCGACCGGGCAGGTCGCGCCCATGGGCATCATGCGCCATGATGATGGTCTCGAGCTGCGCCTCGGAGAGATCTCCCTCCTCGACCAACCGTGCGGGCAGGCGCAAGTCATCACGACCCGTATTTGAGGGCATGGGCGGGGCAACCGAGGCCATGGCGATGCTCTCGACGAGCGGGGTGGGATGTTCCTGCGCACCCGCGATCTCGATCCGTTGCGGCCGGTAACGCGCATAGATGTCCGAGATGGGCGTGTTGTCGCGAGGGGTCTCAAAGCTTGTGAAGCTGAGCGGACGGACGGCATTGGCCCGGGGTTTGGAGGCGGCAACAGGCGCAGCGGCGGTCTTGCGCGGGGCAAATGATGGAACGGTCAGCCGCGCGTGCGGCATCGACGCCGCCTGTTGTACGGGGCGCGCCTCGGGCCGGGTTGCGGCCACGGCGTCGACAAAAGGAAGGGCTTCGTCCAGATCGCACACAATGGCGCGGATCATCTCGCCGTCCTCCTGCACCTTGTCGAAGACCATGAGCTGTGTTTCGACAGAGGTGCCAAGCTTGCGGTAGACCTGCCCCGGCATCGTCAACGCCAAGCGCAGCGTCAGGAGACCGCAGGCGCGTGACCAATGCGCGGCATCGCGTTCGGGCGTGAACCCCGGCGGCATGATCGCCACCAGCCGCCCACCGGGCGCGAGACGCTTTGCAGCCGCGATGAGATGTTTGGCGGCGATGTGCTTGTCCCGCGACCGATCGACCGAGGAGGCGAAGGGCGGATTCATCACCACGACGTCGGGTAGAACCGGCGTCTGCAGCAGATCATCGATATGCTCGCCGTCATGGCCCGTCACCTCGCCGCCGAAGAGGGCCCGTAGGAGGCGCTGGCGAAAGGGGTCGATCTCGTTGAGCAGAAGCGTGGCACCGGCCCGGGCGGCGAAAGCAGCCAGGGCACCGGTGCCAGCCGAGGGCTCCAGCACGGTCTCGCCCTTGCGAACGGCTGCCGCCCGCACCGCCATGGTCGCGAAAGGCAACGGCGTGGAAAACTGCTGCAGCCGGATCTGCTGCTCTGACCGGCGGGTTTCCGTCAGCAGCCGTGAGGCAAGCAGCTTTGCAGCAGCGATGTCACCTGCCGCGTCGGCCCCACGCAGCAGCACCTGGACGGTCGCGGCCTGCATCAGGTCATAGGCCATGCGCCAGTCCCAGGCACCGCCGGCATCGCTGCCATGAAACGTCTCGCGCATGATACGCGCGAGCGCTGAACTGCGCAGGGGTTGGTGGTCGATCTCCGTGCCGATCTGCGCGAGGGCAGAGGCGAGGTTTGCGTCGGATTCAACAGGATTGGGGAGCGTTGAGCGGTGCTTGGACATGGGGGTTTCCTTTGGATCAGGGTCTGAGTTCCAAAGGACAAAAAGCCCGCTCTACACTTTGAAGGCGTAGAGCGGGCAATTTCTTAGCGGAGGGCCTGCACGCCGATCATGGCCACTGCTGCGCAGCATGAAGTACGCGCAAAATGGTCACCATCTCAGGGCTTTCAGCATAAACCACGATGTAGTTTGGCCGAACAACCATCTCCCTAGTCCCGTCCACACGGCCCGCGCGGTACATCTGAGGGCGTTCTGGAAGGAGGGACGTCTTGTGTTCAATCTCGTCTTTGAGAACTTGGGCGGCATCCGGGTTGTCGTCAGAGATGTAGTCAATGATTGCCAACAAGTCGGCGATGGCCGTGGCTTTCCATTCAAGATTTGGCAAGGCGCTTCCCGTCAATCAATGCCTGGGCGTCTTGCATCGCCTTGGCATGGGGCGTTGTGGGCCTTGGATCGTCCAGCGCTTCCTGTACCTTCGCCCGGAACCAGGCATCATAGGCATCCGGATCAGCGGTCAATCCGGCAGGCAATCCGCCTTCTGCGGCCACGCGGGTCAGAAGAATACGCACCGCATCGGAGAGCGTCAGACCGACGCCCGCAAGTGCGTCCGAAGCCTGTGCTTTCAGCTGATCGTCAACACGAACATGAAGCATGGATGTTTGGGCAGGCATGGATGGTCCTCCAGTTGATGGGAGTGATGTATCTCATTTGAGATACGGTTTCAAGTCGGCATTATGTGCGCGCGTGGTTCCGTGGTGTTGTCTCAGCGAGAAACTCAACCACCCTGCCCCGCCAGGAACTCCGCCAGCACCGGGCTAGCCGCACCTTTCGCGGAGCTGAGCAGCTCCGAGCCCGCAAGCGAGGCCTTCGACAGGCGTACGAGCCCACCAGTTTCCTCGATGCGGTAGCAGCGGCGTTTCTGCCGACCCCGCCTGTAGTGTGTCGCGGTGACGATCTGGCAGGTGCTGCCATCGGTGAGCGTCACGGGTGCTGCGAGCCTGATCTTGTCGCCTTCCTCGTAGTCAGGGATCGAAGCCCAGTCCCGGCAGCGCTGGCGCCAGTCCTGGGCGTAGCTGTCCGGGTCTTTCAGGTCGGAGAGGAGCTCGATCAGCCCAAGGGGAGCACGAGACTCGTTCGGGCCAGCGCTTTCCTCCATGTCCTTGTAGCCCCAGCAGCCGTCATCGTATCGGGTGAGGAAGACAGCTCCGAAAGTGATGGAGCCATCCGCATCGGTGACATAGGTCGCGTCTTCGACAGGGGTGCCGTCGCGATTGGTGACCCTAGCCGCTGCATACCAGGTGGAGCCGACCTTACAGGCCTTGACCAGTTCGGTTTTGCGCGTGTCGCCCTCGAAGGTGCACAGCCGGGCAATCTCCGCTTTCTCGTCCGCGTAGGTCTGGACGCGGCAATCGGTGTAGAAGAGCCATCCCATTATGCCGCCCTCCGGTCATCGATTTCCATCAATGCATCGAGCGGCACGCGGTAGGGCTGCATGGCGTCGAAATCCTCGCAATTGCCGCAGTTCTGCACGATCGCGAAGGTGTCGCAGGCATCCTTGAGGATGACCCGGAAGGTGCCGCCGAGGCCTGACGGCACCTCGTAGGTCCCGCCGATGAGATAATCCGAGGCCCGGCGCACGAAGACGCGGATGCTGTGGCCATCGGTGGCGAGCCGGATGGTCCCCCGCCCCCGGTCGATGAGCACCTGCACGTCATCCAGGATGTCGGTGTAGAACTGGCCTGTCAGATCGCGAAACGCCATGCGGCGCTGCGCCATCCAGTCGGTATCCCGAAACGGGTTCATGCCGTCGGCGAAGGCAAAGGAGGGATCGGCCTGTTCGGTGGTGACGATACGGGTGGTCGTACCATCGATGCCGTTCGAGCGCAGATGCACACCATTGCCAACGATCAGGATCAGGGCCGGCCTGTCCACGGGCCCGTTCCAGTTGGGCAGGAAGGTCTTACAGGCACGCGCATGTGCGATTTGCGCCGCGACAGCGGACGCAGAGAACTTGAGAATAGCCATGGGGATGTCTTTCTGTTCGGTTTGGAAGGGTCGACCCGCGCGCTCGGAATGCTCCGCGCGGGTCACTTGATGCGTCAGGCCGCTTGCGCGACCTCGCTGGCAGGCTCCGGAGTTTCCACGGTGGGCTCCGCCTCTTCAAAGGCGACACCGGCGGTCTGCATCATCGGCGGGCACCAGGCGGCCACGGCAGCGCGCTGCGCGTCCGTGAGTGTGGCGAAGGGTTCGGCGAAGAGCTTGTCACAAAAGGCGACGATCTCCTTCTTGCTCGACGAGGCCAGCGTCACCGCCTCCTGGGCGAGACCCAGATCTTCGCCGAGGATCCTCAGGAGCCAGGCCTTCTTGAAGCGGTTGAAGAGGGCCGCATTCGGCGTCCAGTGGGCGCGAATGTCGGGCATGATCTCGATCTCGAACGCATGCATCAGGCTGTCGCGCTGGCGGTCCCGCGTGAAGCAGGACTGCGTGGTGCTGGCGGTTGCAAAGGCGACGAGCTTGGCCTTCTCCCCTGCCTCCAGCGCGCGAAACGCCGCGAACTGATCGGTGGGCGCGCGGGTGTCATCGAGCCACGAGAGGTCCAGCGCATCATGTGCCGCCGCCACCTGCTCGAGCGAGGTCTCGTCGATCTCGTCCATCTTGGCATGGCTGCGGTATTCGTTGCGGGCATCGATCTTGATCGCCTGCGTGACACTCATGCCGCTGGCCAGAACGTCACTGACCAGCTTGAAGAGCGTCAGATCGAGCGTGGCCTCCGGATGCAGCGCCATCGCGGCGCCGAGGGCCATGGCCCGCTCGGTCTTGAGGTCCTCGGCCAGCGAGGCTGGGTAGGTGATTTCGCCGGCGTCCGGGGCCTCCTCCCCTGTCGGATTACTAGCGGAGCCGCGCGCGCCCTCCTCTTTGACGGTGTCCTCGGGGCGGACGAGGCCCACATGGAGCGTGACCTTACCGGCCGACCACGACGCAATCACACCAGCGCGGGCGAGGTCCTCGGTGCTATAGGCCTCCTGCAGGTCGCGGGCTTCCTCTTCCAGAGCGTCCACGCGCTCGTAAAGCGCGTTGTAGGCACCGTCCTCGAGCCCCTCGTCCTCCATTTGGAGCTGCAATTTCTCGAGTTCGGCGGTGATCTCATCGACGCGCTTCTGGGCAGCCTCATCCGGCTCGATCGGGCCGGGATAGACGCGGCCGTAGTCGGCCATGGTCGCGTAGTCATAGCGCACCATCGCATCGGCCCAGGCAAAGCCCAGCTTTATGCGGGCCTCTTCGGCAGCGGCACCGAGCTTCTCGAGCAGGATGGTCTCGACAAGTGCTGCATCCTCGAGCACGGAATGCTCTTCCAGAAGGTCAGCCGCGACAGCGCCGCCGCGTTCCTCGTAGTCCGCGCGCACGAAAGCCCCGATGTCGTCGCGGACCTGCACACCGCGGGATTTGAGTGCCTGACGGACGGTGTAGGCCTGCAGATAGCCGCCGTCTTTCGTGAGCGCCTCGAAGACCTCGCGCTGCGTATCCTGGCTCGGATGCTCGGCGAAGGCCTTCATCGTGTCGAGCGTGATCACCTTGCCCCGGGCCGCGGCGCGGATGTCGGGGTGGATCAGGCCATAGCGCAACCGGCCTTTCACGACGGCAACGGTGGTGCCGAAGGTCTTTGCGATCGTCTCGGGCGTCTGGCCGTCGACCTCCATCATCCGGGCGAAAGCCTCGAACTCGTCGATTGCGTTCATCGGCGCCTGGGTGATGTTCTCGGCGAGCGACAGCGCCGTGGTGACGTCGCAGTCGTCAGGGACAAGGCGGCAGTCCACCTTGGTCTTCGCCGTGAAGCCCTTGATGGCCTTTTCAGCGACCAGCTCCTTCAGCGCGGCATGCCGCCGGCCACCAGCCAGCACGGCGTATTTGCCGTCGAGCTTCTGGACCAGGATCGGCTGCAAGAGGCCCAGAACGGCGATGCTGGCCTTCAGATGGGCGATGTTCTCGGGATCATAGGTTTCCGGGGAGTTGCTGCGCACATTGGCGGGATGCGGGACGAGATCGCCGATAGCGACGGTAAGGGGAGCAAAGCTTGTGGTCATGGGATATCCTTCCAGGAGGGTGAGGTGTGGCCCGCGCGCTCACGCGCGTGACCAATCCCCGGCTTCAGGGATCACCACGACAAAAGGCCCACTTTCCCTTTGAGGGGTCAGTGGGCCTTCATCGCTTGGAGTGTCAGGGGGGGGTGTCCCCTGCCCTACCAGTCGCGCGCCAGCATGATGGTCAGCACGCGCATGGTGGTGGCAGGATTGTCCGGGGTCTCAGCCCCGTAGCGGAAATCCGAATCTGCCTCATAGAGATCGATCTTCCAGAACACGGTCTCGCCTCGGATCTCGACCGCGCCAAAATCGTGCCAGCCCTCGGGATCATTCTCTGGCTCGAACGTGGCAAACTCACCAGTCGCCTTCACCGCCTCGACCATGAAGCCATCGCCGGCCTCCATAAGCGAGCGGGTGACATGCATCCGGCCCTTGATGGGCTGCGCGGGCGGCACACCAAGGCACGCGAGCTTGCGAAACGCGTCGTTTTGCGCCGCGATCACACTCGGATCCGGGCGGTATGTATGGGTTTGTGCGGTCATGGACATGGGGATCTCCTTTGAGAGGTTTGAAACACCCTTCTCAAAGCCCGCTTTCACTTTTCCGCGTGGTGAACCAAACCTCCCCAACCCAAACAGATCCAAGTGTCCGTTCAGCGGGACTTTGCTGCCGTTCGACAATCTGGTCCAGAACCGCTAATCGACGGCATGCGCAAAACCATCGTTGATACACTTGCGACAGTGATCTTTTTCACGTTTGTCGCATCGCTTACCGAATTGTTCGTCGCAGGTATGGAGCCCGGCGAAGTTCTGAAGACGCGACTGACAATGATACCGCTCATGCTGTTCACAGGGCGACCGTACGGACTCTGGCGAGACTGGTTTTTTAGCACAACCAAGCCCACGGTTTCTTGGAGCAAAACTCTGATCGACGGGCTCGCCTTCTTGTCGTTCCAATTGCCCGTTTATGCCGTAGTGCTGTTTTTCGTTGGAGCTGACCGAAGCGAAATTGTTTTGCTTCTTGTATCAACCGCTGTGCTGATGTTCGCAGTCAGCCGACCGTTCGGACTGTTCCTCGATGCAGTTCGCAAAGTTTCTGGTGTGACCTAGCCTGAATTTCGGTCACGCATTCGATGTGATATTGGACTCAAAGCGGCCATATTCCGCTTCGCAGCAATAGATCTGTCAGGCGGCCTCGGCGCTGCGCCCTGCCCTGCCCGTCTCCGATCTGGCGATCAGATAGTCGCAGGCGCGCTGCGCATCCGCGGCGTGCTTGAAGATCGCACCCTTGTCCGACCGAAGAACGCGCAACCAGTTGTGGAGATAGGCGGCATTCATCTCGAGCGTATGGGCCGTGAAGCCGAGCGTTTGTCCCAGGAACACCGAGGTCAGTTCTGCGACGATCTCTTCGCGCGCGTAGGAGGTGTTGCCGAACTTCGAGAACCCGAAATCACGGTTCAGTCGATGGGGGGCTTTCGTGGCATGGGCCAGCTCATGGGCCCAGACCCCGTAGAAATTGCGCGGGTCCTGGAACCGCGTGATGGATGGCATGTAAACCTTGTCCACGGGGGGCAAATAGTACGCCTCCGTGCCCGTGAAGACGGTTGTGATGTCGATGGCATCGAAAAACGCCTGCATGTGCGGGATGGGCTCGGACGGCGGATGCTCGGGCACGGGCACGGGCTCCGGGTCAGTGTAGAAGCTGTCGGGCAAGCCCTCGATCTGGCAGGCGTTGAACACACGGTAGGATTTCTGGAAGCGGAAGATGCGTGCTTCCTCGGAGTGATCATCCCCGTCGCTGCGGTCATGCTCATCTGCGCCCGCGTCTTTCCGGCTTTGACCGTAATAAACGACGACAGAGGATTTTTCGCCCTTGCGGACCTTTGCGTCCAACGCATTGGCCTGCGGCAGCGTCATCCAGAAAGGTGAGCTGTGGCCCGCCATCACGGTCCGCATCGTCAGCAGAAAGTTGTTCACCCCCTGATAGGGTTCACCGCCTACGCGCAGGGGACGAGAGCTGCCACCTGCGGTCCATGGCTTGCGCCACGGCAGGACACCGCGCTCGATGATGCGGATGATTTCGTTTGTGATGACCTCGGAGGCATCGAATTTGGTCGTGCGGGATCGGGCCATGGCTGGCCTCCTTTCGAGTGTTGATGAGAGGGAGTGGTGATCAGGTTGACTGACGGGGGCGTGGATCGTTGGCGATCCTGCCACCGAGGGCTTCGACCATGTCGATGTAGGCGGTCAGCGAGACGGACCTGCCAGGGCCGCAAGGTTCAGGGTCGATCGATCCGTCCCGCGCCACCCGCGGCAGGTTCGCGAAGGCGATGACATCGGTGACGGGTCGGATATCGATGAACGGGATCCCTCGTGCGACCGCAAGAGTGGCCAAGGGAAAGCGCTCGATCGGCGCGAAGGTCGACACGGTGATCCAACCAAGATGGATGAATGTCCCGCCCTCTCCGCAGATCACATGCGCGTTTGGCAATGACGCCGCCTGCTTCAGAAAGCCGAGATCACGCAGGACGGTCTGGCGTTCGAGCTGCAGTGCCTGGCCCGTCTGGCCGGTTCGGCGTAGTTCCTTGTGTCGCCACCACGAGGCAGCGGTCGCGCGTAACACGCGCAAGACACCTGTTTGCATCGGAATGCCCTTCATCAGGAAAGACAGACCGGAATCCGGCCCGGACCCATCTGAGGGACCCCAAAGGCCCTCATCCGTCAGTCACAAAACCCGAAGAACACTTTTACTTTTTCCGGCCCCTTTGGGCACACAACAAAACCGAAAAGCCCGGCCCTTCTGCCGAAGCCATTGATTTCATGCAGCAATTCCAGATCGGCAGGCAAGATCGGCAACGCATATCGGCAAAACCTTGCTTGAAAGTACGAAATGTGTTTATTTTTCAATTACTTTGCAAACATGGAAGATCGGCAAAAATGCTGGAAACACCCGCCAGAATCGAACCCTGCTTCTTCAAGGAGCATATTCCTACAGAATTGGCAGACCTTTCGGTCGACATCCAGAGGGAAGCCACCAGGCTGGGACAAGGGCTGCATCCTGACAGCGCAGCCGAGCTTGCCGATCTCGTCCGCGTGATGAACTGCTACTACTCCAACCTGATCGAAGGACACAACACACGCCCCCGCGACATCGAAAGGGCGCTGGCTGGCGCCGAGCTTGAAGAGGAAACCCGTCCTCTTGCCCTGGAGGCACGCGCTCATGTCATTGTTCAGCGTTCCATTGACGAGATGCATCGCAAGGGCACCCTGCCCCGCCCCACATCCGTCGCATTCCTGACTTGGGTCCATAAGAGCTTCTACGACGAGATGCCTGACGAGTTTCGGGTCATCGAACATCCCGATGGCACACAAGAGCCCATCGTTCCGGGGCGCATGCGCCAGGATGACGATCGGGAAGTTGCGGTCGGACGCCACCTACCCCCCTCATCATCGCGCGTTGCGGCATTCATGGACCATTTCGACAGACGGTTTCAGATTGCGGCGCGGTCTTCGAGCGGAAGGATCATCGCGATCGCCTCTGCACATCACCGGCTGAACTACATCCACCCTTTCCCGGATGGTAACGGCCGTGTCAGCAGGCTGATGTCTCATGCCATGGCCCTGACAGCGGGGATTGGTGGCCAAGGGCTCTGGTCCGTATCGCGTGGGCTGGCCCGCGGGCTGACCGACCGGGGTGAGTACAAACGGATGATGGATCTGGCCGACAGCCCACGCCGCGGAGACCGCGACGGACGGGGAAACCTGTCAGAAGCGGCACTGAAGACGTTCAGTGAATGGTTCCTAAAGGTGACGCTCGACCAGATCACTTTCTCAGCAAGATTGTTCGATCTCGGCGGATTGGACCAACGGTATCGTCGTCTCGTTGCAGATACCATCGATGACAAGCGAGCGCCGGAACTGATTTCGGCGGTTCTTCGGCATGGCGCACTGGAACGTGGTGACGCGCAGATTGTGCTCAAGACGTCCGAACGTACTGCTCGCAACACACTGAGTAAACTGACCGCCGCCGGATACCTGACTTCTGCCTCACCGAAGACGCCAGTTCGGCTGGCGTTTCCGTTGGATTATCGAGAGCGGCTCTTTCCAAACCTTTTTGGTGATGGTGACCTCCCACAATAACTCTAGGGATTTAGGGTGTAATGCCTGACCGCATATTTCTTCCATGGCCGGCGAGATTTCCAACAAGGCTCGCTCGTGTGTCACTTATCCACCGCGGTGGACATCTGCTGGTCTGAGATAAACTGAAGAACCACCACGCGCCGCTAGGTGCGTTTGGACAGTTGTGGTTGCCATAAGCGCTGTTTCCCGTTCGAAGTCCACCGCGGTGGACATTAGACGGTTTGCTCATTGGTTTTGGACAGTCGCTTGATCAAAGCTAATGGGTCAAATTGGTTTTGTCTTTGACCCAGGGTGATACTGTGGAAATACGCTCCAAAATCCCTGATGCGTTTTCCGAGCTGTAGCATGATGAAGATCGCGCATGACGTTTTCTGAGCTCCTACAGCATTCTTGGCTTTCTCGAAAGTTTCTGGGTGAATGCCCATCATGGGTGCAAGTGTTCGAGCATGGTTTTCAATGTCCAACCAGTTTCTAAGTCTCTCTGTGGAGAACGATGTCGCCTGATCGCAGACTGAGGTAAGCAAGTCTGGTTTCAGGGCCTCATCGCCTATGTTGCTATCTAAATCTTTTTTTTCTTTTTTAGACTTAGATTGATGCCGGACAGTTTGTCCGTCATTGGCGGGCAATTCCATAGTTTCAGGTGGGTCATCCGGGGTAGATAAACTCTGGAATTCTGCATCTGTATTGGCGAGCAGAGCGTGGTATTCGGGGAGGCTCAGCTTCCTGCGTAGAGCTTTCCGTGCGTGGTTGATGAATGTGTTGCTGGGATCATGCTCTTCCAAATGGGCGAGCTTAGTAAGAATCTGTTTGCGAATAAATATCCGATCGCGCCGGTTATTCTCTATCTCTTGCGCGATGGCGATAAGCTCGCTCGCACGTTGGAGCAGGGGGGTGAGAGACAATCCATAACTGATGCACTCGCCGCCGGATGAGCGTACGCGGTAGCGCTTTCGGTTCGAACTGTCATTGCGCTTGATGAATCCGAGCTCAACGAAGCGGTTGATGTGCCTGCGGAGTGTCCGTTCGTCGATCCCGCCAACGCGCTGGCAAATGGTGTAGTTGGACGCAAATACCGTTTCGCCGTTGCCAGGTTTCAAAAAGCTGAGCATTGCTTGAAGGGTCTGGATGTGGCCAGGGCGAAGCCCGAACACGCTGCGCGCGTCTCTCAGGGCCCGGAAGATGGTCCAGATATCGATTTCAGATGCGGGAATTGAGCCGCATGATGCATCTGCACCAGCAGCCTCGATTGATAGTTTTGTAAATGCCATGATTTGATCACGATGACCGTTTGGCCCACAGCTTCCCTGTCTCCTCCCAAGATTCTATCTGGGAAAAGGCAGTAAAAATCGGTTCACCGAATCGGTGACTCTTGACCGGTTTGCTGGAGGTTGCTACATCATGAGTGCAAATCGAATGATGAGGGCTCTCCAGGGGAAACTTTGGGGGGCTCTTTTCTTTCTGGTCTTCGCTTTTCTCCTTTGCTCGGGTTCCTCTATGTGGCTTGGGTTAGGACCCAGAGCCGCTCTCATTCCGCCACTCATCGAAGAGTTGCAAAAGCGTAGCTTCCGCACGTTCCTCGAGCCACTGGCCGAATTCCGGGTTGTCCTTTTTGGCGATCTTGATGGCGATCGCTTTCTGATCGACTGTCAGCGTTCCGACAGTGTCGCCGCTCTCATTCTTGACGACGGACGTCACGCCGCGACTGGTCGGTTTCTTGTCTGCACGCGCCTTGTGCGAGCAAGCAGAATAGACTGCCTGAAATCTCTCGGGGCTTGGAGTGTCGTCGGGCAGGGCGGCGATCACCTCTTTGGCCGAATTCACCAAGTCTACCTTTCCCGATAGGGCCGCTAAATCACCCCACTGCCGTCTTCCGATGCCATGTGCCGGCCCGATAAGCTGAACAAGCCCATCAGGCAGTTGATCGATAACGACCCGGTGGTTGGACACGCCTTGCCGGGTTAACCCCAAAGCATCCTGAATGACGCCGGGTTTGTACCCAATTTCCTGCATCTCTCTGATAAACAGAGATTTTTCGATGAAAGACGGATCAAGTCGAAGGTTGTTTTCTTGACCCTGTGCGATAAGCGAGGCGTCGTCGTCCAATGTGCGAACGATTGCCTTGACCGTTCCTCCGATTTTGCGGATCGCTGCCAGTCTACGGCGGCCGTAGATGATGCGGTATCTGTCGGGTTGGCCCGATGGGCGGACCATGATCGGCACTTGTTGGCCATGCTTGCGAATGCTCTCGGCAAGCTCGTCGATACTCGTATCTTCCAGCACCAACCGATCGCGAAGGCCATCCATGTCAATCTGACCGGGTTCGATGTCCCGGATCGAATTGGCCGTGATTTCGCGCAAGGAGTCCCGCAAACCGCCAACAGAGCCGGGCAGCTTTGCAGTTTTTTGCAGGGTAGGGGAGGGAGCCGCGCTCTCTTTTTCGTCCTTCGGAGGTTGGTTGAAAATGTTTCTGGCCATCAGCGACGCCCCCATGCCATTTGGATCGTCTGCTCCAGTTCATCGGCAACGCCGTTCACGCTGGTCAGAGCGCGATCAATCGTTTTCCTGATGAACTGGCCGGGATCAACTTCATAGACGGTTTGCTGGGTCATTCCGGCGTCAGAGATTGCGGTAGACTTCAGCATGGGTTCAGTCATGACCTGGCCGGCGAGAATTGATCTCAGGTAGCCAGCCATTTGGGTCTGTGGCCCATCTGACGGCTCATACCTTGTGATCAGGAATTTGACGAAATCCCATGTCACACGGCGTCCAATCGCTTCTTCAACGGCCTTTACCGTTTCTGACGCAAGTTTCAGGAATTGGCTCATGGAAGCGATATCCAGCATTCCTGGCACGACCGTCACCAGGAGCCCTGTAGAGGCCGCCAATGCCGTGAGAGTCAGAAAGCCGAGTTGAGGAGGGCAGTCGATCAGTACGATGTCGTAATTTGCCTCTACCTCCTCAAGTGCCAAGGCGAGGCGCTCCGCAAAAATGGGCTGCATCCGACGGGCGAGCGCGTTTGCTGTCTCGGTTTCGTACTCCGAGAGCATCAAGCCGGCCGGAACCATGTCGAGTTTGTGAAAGTAGGTCTTTTGGATCACGTCAGAGAGCGGAACCTGATCCTCATATCTCAGAGCATCATAGATTGTTCCGCCCTCGGCGAACTCGAGCTCAGGCCGAAAGCCGAAAAATGTGGTCAAACTTGCTTGCGGATCGAGATCCAGGACCAAAACACGGTAGCCGCGCAAGGCATAACGCTGTGCAAGATGAATCGTCGCTGTTGTTTTCGACGAACCACCTTTGAAATTGACGACCGATAGCACCTGAAGTCGGTCGCCATCGCGTCGACCTGGCCGATACGATTCGGCGTTCTTTCCTGTGCGCCCCAAGATGTTGCGCAATTCGTCCACTTCTTGGGCTGTGTAGAACCGGTGCCCGCGGTTATCAGTATGCACTTCCGGGAAGCTACCGTCCTTGTGCCGGTTGCGCAGGTTAGACGTGCTTACGCGCAGGAGACCGGCAACTTCGGTCGAGCTGAAACGCCGCAAGGCTTTACGCTCTTCGGGTTCGAAGGCGATCTTCATCTGCCGATCCAAGGACTCGGCCAGATTGTCGGCAAACGTGCCGATGTCAGAAGAGCCTATGCCTTGCGCATATCCAACGTTTCGATCATCCATATCCTGCCGCCCGCTCTCGGCCTCTGTTAAGGCTCTTGATCATTTTGACGACGCACAACGTGTCTGACGCAATTTGCCGTCAGAATGGGAATGCCACGAT